>NZ_VILC01000009.1:30685-49990 GCF_009712065.1 Aphanizomenon sp. UHCC 0183
CCCTGTTCCCTGTTCCCTGTTATATGAATTATTTAAAATGTGGCACGAATTAGATCATCTAAGCTAACTTCTAGTTGCGCCAGGGCTTTTTCTCGCAACTGTTTTAATATCTCTGGATTCAATTCTGCTTCTAGGGGACGCAATTTCAAGAACTCCTCCGATTGACTTGTCTCTCCTTTGCGAAGTGCCTCGTAAGCTCCTCGAATTGCTTTAAACTCTTCTGGATAAGTATGCGCGGGGAATTCACGTAATTTGGCATGATAAGCCGCTTTAATTTGGGCGCTGGTTGCTCCTGGTGAAATTCCTAAACGTTCGTAGTAGTCAGCCATAAATAATTTCCCATTAAGATGACATCAATTAAACTATCAGTCTTCATCTGTGTTTATCTGCGTTTATCTGCGTTCAATTACTCTTGATATTTTACTTTTACAACAATTCCTGAAAACCCGCTTTTTTTCTACCCTTGCGTTTTTTAGATGGAGATGAATTTCTAAAGATAAAGTCTAAATCTATTCCATCTTCTTCGTCTTCTTCATCTTCATCATCATCATCTGAGAAATCAGGCATATTGTTTAACATCATTTTTTTGAGTTCTGGAAGCATCCGTTCAAACTCCGCTGGAGACATTTTATTGCCAAATAATTTTTTAATCATCCCTTCTAATAAGTCATTCATATCTGACATATCGAGATTGTCAAATTCATCTGCATCTGGCATAGCACTCTGAGTTTCTCTATCATTAACAAATGCCTGTTCTTCTCGAAATGCTTGTAAGGCTTTGGCATCTTGTAGGCGACGGGCTAATTCAAATCCCTGTTGTTTTAATTGTTCATAGTTTGGGTGATCAACGTGGTAGGTAGTGGCTCTAGCTAATAGCAATAAAGGGTTTTGTGGTTCTCGACGGAGTGCTTCATCTAAGAACGGCACAAGGGTTGTAATTTCGCCAAAACGGCGGGCTTGAAGTTGAATATTTGCCACAGCATTGCCCGGTTGGGGCATGGTGTCGAGGTAAGAACGCACGGGAATTTCTAGTTTTTTGGAACTATTTTCTTTGACGGCTAAGATAACTAAATTGGCAACTCTAGCTTCTGGGTATTCTATGGATAGCTTGATTAACTTTTGCTGATACTGACTTAGTAAAGCAGCGATTCCTTTTTCCCGTTTGGCAAAGAGTTGAATCGAAAGGGCGATCGCTTGCAATACGGAAATTTGTTCTTCACCTGCTAATCTTTGGAGGAGATTGTCCCATACTTGGGCTGCGGCTTTTTGGTCTAATGAAACCCGACCTCCGGAATTAGGCGGACTTTGGACTGCATTCACGAATATTTGACAGGCACGGATAGGCGAATCTGTGGGATCTTCAGTCTCCACAAAACGGCTAAATAAGGGATAACTTAACGTAGAGAGCGCATCTATCCAAGGCAATGTTTCTACTTCAGGTTCAAGATTCAAGTCGCCAAAATGCTTACCAAATTTGCGCCGAGCTTCATTGAATGCTTGTTTGTTATCTAGTCTCTTCCAACAGTGCAGCAACATTGTATAAACTTCTCTATACCGACATCCATTTTCTAGCGCTTGGGTCAAGAGTGCGATCGCTTCATCATAATTTTCGTCTACTGCTTCAATTAATCCCTTACGTCCCAGCACTTCTGGTGATGTGGGACAAATTCGTTCTGCTTGTTGCACAGATCCCAAAGCGGCCCGATCACGATCTATTGCTATGTAAGCATCTGCCATCCAGCAGTGGAGATGTGCTTGGGTCAGTTTCAATCTTTGTGCAGGCCATTCTTGAGGGTTTCGTTTTGCTTCCTGTTCTAACCACTTCAAAAACCGTGTCAACAGGCGTGAACGTTCTTGATTGTGATTATTAGCATCTAAAACCTCTAAGAGATTGATTGCCAATTGGGGGTTAAAGGGTTGCTCTGTCAACAAAGGCTGCCAGAATAGTTCAGCACAACTTGGTTCTCCTTGATTCAGTGCTTGTTGTCCGGCTAGGGTAAGCAGCAGTGGACGGAGACTTTCTAGTTCTGGAAAGCGTGGGGAACGTCGCTCCATCTTCAATAGCAGATGAGCGGCATCATGGTGATTACCTTGGTCAATCAGTTGCAACATTCGCAATATCGGTAATGCCTGTTGGCTATTTTTATCTACTGTTGTTCGTGGATTTAGAGATTTGAGGGGTTCTTGTGCTGTTTTTCCCTGTTGAAAAATCGCCAGTCGCTCTAAAATTGGATGCTCTAAATACTTTGGTTGACCATATGAAAGTGATTTCAACCCCAAAAGATTAGCCGCAGCATCCCAATTACCTATGACTTGTTGAGTATAAACGATCCAAGCTATGGGCAAATCTCCATTGGTGACGGCTCGCTTAATTTTCTGAAAAGATGTCAAAGCTGTTTCTGATTGTCCCTTTTTTAGTGCCAGAACACCTCGTACCCAGTGGAGTTGATTAGCACTAAAGCGTTTAGATTGTTCCTGAATTAATTGCTCAACTGTAGCGGTATCTCCTTTGAGGAACAAGAGTTTTAGGTAAGAGATGCTGTAGTCTTTCGGTAGAGTACCTGCCTCAAAAGCATTTCTAAGTAATTTTAATGCCGCATCTAATTGCTTCAATTCCAATAAACATTTAGCTTGCCAGTAATGAACTTCTCCCACCAAACCGAATTCTAGAGCGCGAGCAAAGGATTTTTCTGCCTGTTTAAAATCTTGTTTCTGAAATTCTTGCTGACCCCGTAGCAACCAAATTTCTGATTCTGGGGGTGTAAATTCAATATTAGGGTGTAATCGCTGATTTTTCTTGATTTCTTCTAATGCTTGCCGATATTTTTTTTGGTTCAGCAATTCTTGCAGTTGCTTCTGGAAGGAGTTTTCCGCAACTTTTGTCTCTGTACTAGAGACCTGTGGTTGTGAGTGCTGTTTAGACTGATGTTTAGCCACTGGGCTTTCTTCCTAATTGTTGTTTGATTTTTACCCTCATAGTCAAGGGTGGCTCCAACTACTTTCTTAATTTCTATATTAGTAGGCAGTTCGCATTAATGTTACAGCGAGTTGTAACATTTTCCTTTTAGAGTGTATTTGCAAAGTTTGTTGACAGTATACACTGAGAGAGATTTTTTACAAAAAAGGCAGGAGGAAAGAAGTATGAATAAAAAGTCCCTTAAGGGTGGGTTCCTCCTGCCTCCTGAAGAACTCTCAGAGGGTGTTTGGAAAGTTATGGTTGATGTATCAAATATTTTTTACCCCACCCTAACCCTCCCCTTGTAAAGGGGAGGGAACTGGATTTTTATTGTTTCCCCCCTTTACAAGGGGGGACTAAGGGGGGTAGCAATGTGATGAAAATTACGGAATACCACTTTTCAAACATCCTCTCAGACTTTTCTCATGCGAGAATTGCATGAATTAATTGTCATTAATAATATTAATACCAATAATATGGCTTTGCAGAAAACATATATTTACACTGAATTAAGTTAATATTTTATGGGGCATTATATGGGATATTATATTAACACCAATATATTGCACTCAAACCAAACAGGAGAAACTGCTATTGCCATTGAGTAATCATCAACAAAATCACAAGTCCACAAATGAAAAATTACTACCGAAAATGCAGGTGAATGCAAAGCAGTTAATAACTCAGGTGACAACGGTATCATCTGGAATCTTGACCAGAATAGCCAGCAGCGATAAACCTTTTTATCGTCGTTTTTGGTTTTGGGCAGGATTAGGTCTTAGTAGTGGGATCATTGCTTTCCATTACACAATCTTAGAAATAGATAAAAATTTACCAGATCAGTCCGCACTCAGAGCATTGGTACGAGAGCAAACACTGACGATTAAAGCTGCTGATGGTAGTGTGCTACAACAGCAGGGAGAAGCTACAAGAGAGCAACTGAAAATAGAGCAAATACCAGATACTTTAAAGAAAGCTTTTATTGCTTCAGAAGATAGAAGATTTAATCAACACAATGGATTTGATCTCCAGGGAATTGCCAGAGCAGTTATCAATAACTTGCGATCGCAAAATGTGGTAGAAGGTGGTAGTACCATCACCCAACAAGTAGCGCGAATTCTCTTCCTCAAACAAGAAAAAACCTTTTGGCGTAAACTCAAAGAAGTCCGACTATCCCAAAAAATAGAGCGAGAATTGACTAAAGACCAAATTCTCGAACGTTATCTCAATCTCGTATACTTAGGTTCTGGGGCTTATGGCGTGGGAGATGCCGCTTGGGTATACTTCAGTAAATCCGTAGATCAACTGACTTTATCAGAAATGGCTACCTTGGCGGGTTTAGCTCCTGCACCTAACGTCTACGCCCCCGACAAAAATCCTAAAATAGCTACAGAACGGCGCAATCTGGTGTTACAGCGGATGCTGGAAGATGGCATCATTACACCAGCCCAAAAACAAGCCGCGACTGAGGAAGCATTAATAGTTAACAGCAGTTTACCTAAACGGTTACAAGTTGATTTTCCCTACTTTACAACCTACGTTCACAAGGAATTGCCAAAGTACGTTGCCGCTGATGTTTTGGCTAGTGGTGGTTTAATAGTAGAAACAACCTTAAACCCAACCTCGCAAAAAGCCGCAGAAGCCGCAGTAGCCAAGATATTAAAAAATGAAGGTCGGTGGCAAAACTTTAAACAAGCGGCTGTGGTGGCCATAGAGCCTGGGAGTGGCGAAATTCAGGCAATGGTCGGCGGTAAAGACTTTGGTAAAAACCAGTTTAATCGTGTAACCCAAGCCCAACGACAACCAGGATCAACCTTTAAGGCTTTCGTCTATGCTACAGCGATCGCTACTGGTAAAAGTCCCTATGATAGTTATTTAGATGAACCCTTATCAATAGATGGTTATGAGCCAAAGAACTCCCATAACAAGTTCTCCGGTTGGTTGAACATCAGAGACGCGCTCACCAAATCCATCAATACAATTGCGGTAAAAGTCTTAATAGAAATAGGTTTTGAACCCACCATTAAACTGGCCCATGACATGGGAATTAAGTCAGAACTCAAACCTAACTATTCCTTGGCGCTTGGTTCTAATGAAGTCAACTTATTAGAATTGACCAACGCCTATGGTACATTCGCCAATCAAGGCAATTATGTAGAATCTCATGGCATTCGTCGCATCCTCAACCGCGAAGGAGATGTCATTTGGTCAGCTAAATATAAACCCAAACAAGTTCTAGATGCTGATAGCAGTGCCATCATGACTTGGATGTTAAGAAATGTTGTCACCGATGGTACTGGTGCTGCGGCTCAATTAGATGATAGACAAGTTGCCGGCAAAACAGGTACTACTGATGAATCCCGTGATTTATGGTTTATTGGTTATATTCCTCAGTTAGTGGCTGGGGTGTGGTTAGGGAATGATGATAACACCCCTACCTATGGTAATAGTGGTAGTGCAGCTTATGCTTGGCATGAATTTATGGCAGAAGCTCTCAAGGGAATGCCTGTAGAAAAGTTTCCCCCACGACCTAATTTAGAAAATCGTAAAGGTACTATCAAAGCCCAACCTCTTAAACCGAGAAAACTTATCTATAAGTCGGTTGATGAGGATAATCAAAAATCAGAAGAAGACAATACCGATAATTCTGATTCCTCAACTAGACGCAGAAGCAGAAGCAGAAGAACATATAATCAATCAGACGATTCATCAAATTCAGAAGAAAATCGGCCAAGACGAAGACGACGCTATAGTCAAGAGAATAATGATACATCTTATTCTACCCGTCGCCGCCGCAGACGCAGTCAAGAATCCAATGGCGATTCCCCTTCCCAATCACCTCGTTCACGACGCAGCCGCAGTCAAGAATCAGCACCGTCTAGATCATCTTCAGAAAACAAGAGTCCTGGAGGATCTTCATCATCACAACCTTCCTGGAGAGAAAGACTTAAACCCGATTCTTCAGGAAATAATTAAAATCAGGAGTCAGGAGGTAGGGGCGCAGGGCCTGCGCCCAGTCAGGAGTTCAGGAGAAAGAAGAAAGAAGAAAGAAGAAAGAAGAAAGAAGAAAGAAGAAAGAAATTTCTCCCCTACCCCCCCCAACTCCCCTACCCCCCCAACTCCCCTACCCCCCCCTACTCCCCTACTCCCCCTACTCCCCCTACCCCCTATTCCCTAGAAACAGCAAAGATTTTTCCTGGGGTAGATGTAGGTGATTAACTCAGTTTATACTTTGTTAAGAAGTGTAACCTACATTAGACGAATATAGTCATGAGTTATTTATTGCTCGAAGTCCAAGTACCAGATACCGGAAATCACTTTCCCCTAGCTTTTACTTTGGTGTATGTAGTGGGTTTTGTCGCTGCTATCACCATTGGTTCAATTGCCTGGTACAACTCCAAACGTCCCCCCGGTTGGGAAAATAAGGAACGCCCTGACATTATCCCCAAGGTAGAAAAGGAATAGATTCGGTAATTGGTGATTGGTGATTGGTCATTGGCAAGAATGTTTTACCCATTACCCATTAGAGACTTCCAATTAAAAAAATATCCCAAAATTTCTTGTGGTGCAGGCATCTTGCCTGCCAATAATACAAGGACGGGCAAGATGCCCATCCCACAAGATTGGATAGCGAGGCGCTGCTGCAAGCAGTTCATCTTTTTTGTGGAATTCTCTTACCCATTACCCATTACCTAATTCTGTACATCCACCCAACGACGGTAAAGCTTTTGAATTTGTTTGAGCAAAGTTATATGGATACTGGGGTGAGATTCACTAGACTTGCTTAACTCTTCCAATTGAGAGAGGAGTCTTGCTTCTTCAACGGCTACATCACCGTCACTGTAAATTAAGCCACTGATAGCTTCAATCAAATCCTCGTAATCTTCCTGAGTTGGGCGATCGCCTAAATACTCTTTTACCCATTCATAACACTCATTTGGCTTGACTGGCACTAATTCATACAACCAAGGTTTAATCTCTGGATCATTGGCTAAACCTTTAACTTGGGCTATTTCTCGCAGATATTGCCGTTCTTCTGGTTGGATTTTGCCATCAATCCAAGCTGCTCCAATCAGGATTTTTACTAGGTTTTTTACATGAGAATTATTAACCATCACTGCCTCCTCTGGTAGATTCGGGCTTTGATTAAATCTTACAATCACTATTGGTATTCACTCGGAATCCTTAGTTTTTCTTAAGCGCACCATAAAAAAACCATCCATATCTTGTTGGTGAGGCCAAACTTTCAACCACCCCAGGGGAGAAATATCGGCAAAATCAAAGCTAGGAGGTTCAATTTGCCAATGGGGATTTGCGGCTAAAAACTCCGAAATTACCTGTTCATTCTCCGCTGGATGCAGTGTACAAGTGGCATAAACTAAAACGCCGCCAGTCTTGACAAAAGTTGCATTATGTGATAACAATTCTTTTTGTAATTGGGAAAGTTCTTGAACAGAAGCCGGTGTTTGTCGCCAACGCGCATCAGCGTGACGGTGCATAGTTCCTAAACCGGAACAAGGAGCATCAAGCAATACACGGTCAGCCGAATTGTAGAATTGCGGTAAATTGCGGCTGTCTCCTGAACAAATTTCGATAGATTGTAAATTTAGACGTTGAGCATTTTCTTTTAATTTCCGTAACCGGGAAGCAGTTTTATCACAAGCCCAAATTTTGCCTTTATCTCCCATTAACTCAGCAATATGAGTGGTTTTCCCCCCTGGTGCAGCACAAACATCAATCACCACATTACCGGGTTGAGGGTCAAGTAAATGACCAACTAATTGAGCGCTACTATCTTGGACAGTCCACCAACCTTCATGAAAACCAGGTAAATTTTGAATTGCGCCGTTATTACCAATTAATCGTAAAGCTTGGGGTAAATGGGGGATAGGTTTCACTAAAACACCAGCAGATGCAAAAGCTGATTCTACTTCTTCTAAAGAACTACGCAGGATATTTACTCGTAAATCAATTGTTGGGGTTTGATTCATCCAAGCACAAAGTTTTTCTGTTTCTGCAAAACCCAATTCTTTTAACCAAACCTCAATTATCCAATTAGGGAAACTGTGTAATATTCCCAATCTTTCTACTGGATTTTCTGGTAACTTTAGCGGTTCTGATGACTTTTCTGCAAGTCGGAGATATTGACGTAATAAACCATTGACAAACCCAGTTAAACCAGGAAAACCATTTTCTTTTGCTAATTCGACGGTGGTATTTACAGCCGCAGAAACGGGAATTCTTTCTTGATAACGCAGTTGATAAAAACCCAGATGTAAAATTGTGCGAAGGTCTTTTGGTTGTTGCTGAATTTTCTTTGTAGCAAGTTGGTCAATAATAGCGTCTAAAGTGCGTTGTCTTCTCACACTCCCATAGACTAATTCTGTCATTAATCGGCGATCTGCGTCGGGTAACTTAAATTTTTGTAGCGCTCGGTCTAGGGCAACATCAGCATAAGCTCCTTTATAAACTTCTTTAAGAGCAATAAAGGCGAGTTGGCGGGGATTGGTCATGAAAGGTAATCATCCTGTTTACTTTGGGGGAAATTGGTACACTTAAGTAATTGGACAAAAATATTTACAGTCATTGCGAGGGAAGGGAAGCAATCACAACCCTGGCGATTGCTTCATTTCACTTCGTTCCATATGGCTAACGCCACGCAACGCTTACGCAATAATATTGTGTAATTAATTCTGTCTCACTACTTAATTTACATATTTTGAATGTTCCTATCTTAATCCTGTTCATCCTTAAATCCTGGACATCCTGATTCAGACAACTTCATCACAAATTACACTTAGAGACTTCCAAATAAAAAAATGTCCCAAAACTGATGCAAAAATTCTCTCTCTGTGTACTCTGTGCCTCTGTGGTTCGTTTCTTGGGATAATTTATTTCTTGGAAGTCTCTTATGTACCAAAATCATCAAAACACCTATTGAAAATATTCCCATCCTAATCCTGTTCATCCTTAAATCCTGGACATCCTGATTCAGACAACTTCATCACAAATTACACTTCACTTATGTGCGAAAATTGTCAGAGCAGGTGTGAGGATGTAGTATGACAGACAAAAACTGGCAAGATGAAGAACTGTGGATTGTCACCGCAAGTAGTTCTGATGATGTTTCAAAACAAGGGATGAAAGCTGTTAGAGGTAATGGTAATCCTTACAGTAGTCCTGCGGTTACGGATGAAGAAATAAAAAACAGTCGCATTACAGCCGGCACCTTAGCGAAGCAAATGTCGCACTTTGTGGGTGTAATCAGTGGTGTGTTTAGTAATGTTCAGAAGCAAGTCGAAACCCAAGGGGAACTCCAGCTTGATGAAATTACCCTCACGGTAGAAATTAGTAGTGAAGGTGAAATTAAATTACTGGGTACGGGTGTAAAGGCTGCTGGTAAGGGTGCAATTGAGCTAAAATTTAAGCGTTCATCACCCCAATCACCTGTAAATTGACCGCAATATGGCTAAGAATTGCGCTGTTGTCATTGGCGTTAACGAATATGACGAAATTCAGTGCCTCCAGTATGCAAAAACTGATGCAGAACGGGTGCGCGATTATTTTTCAACTGGTTTAGGTGTACAACCAGAGTATCTATATTTTTTCTCTGATGATTCACCGCGCAACAGCCTGGGAAAGAAAACTCAACCAACCTACGGTACACTAAACAGCTTTTTCAATGATCGCTTTGAACAGCCTTTTTTAGAATCTGGGGATACTCTCTGGTTCTATTTTAGCGGTCATGGGATGCCCCACGAAGGACGAGATTATTTATTACCCATAGATGGAAATCCTCGCACTGTACCCAATTTAGCAATTCCCATTACCTACATCACAGAACGCTTGCGGCGGAGTGGTGCGGACAATGTGGTGTTATTTATTGATGCTTGTCGCAGCACTGGTCAAAAAAGTGGTGGTTTAGGAATTGGTGAAGAAAAACAGCAAGGTGTAATTACCTTTTATTCCTGTAGTCCCAGTCAGGTTTCCTACGAAATTGAGGAAATTAAACAAGGCGCTTTTACTCATGTATTACTCAATGGGTTGCAAATTCAAGGTGAAAGCAACTGCGCGACGGTTGAACGGTTGTATAACTATTTGCGCTATCAAGTTCCCCAATTGACCCAAAAGCATAAAAATTATCCTCAGACTCCCTATGCTGCCATAGAACCTGCTACAAAATTGCATTATATTTTATTGCCTAAATCTGCCACTGACAGGGATATTAGCACCCTCAGAGAAGATGCTATGCAAGCAGAAATTGAAGGAAATTTTGATTTAGCTTTTCAGTTATGGGTGCGTGTGAACGTGGCCGCAGGTGGACAGGATATGAAAGCCATTGCAGCCTTTGGGAGATTGTTAAATAAGCAGAACCTAACCCCCCAACCCCCTTCCCTACCAGGGAAGGGGGAGAAATCAAAGCCTCTCTCCTGGGAGGAGAGAGGTTTGGAGAGAGGTTCTTCAGAAGCACAGGGACAGAAAATAGCAGCAGCAAAACGCCAGGAGTTGACTGTAAATTTAGGTCAAGGTTTAACCCTGGAACTGGTGCGAGTGCCTACAGGGAAGTTTATGATGGGAATGCCCCCAGAGGAACGCCAAATAGCCCTAGAAAATGCCCTGAAATATGGCAATAAACGTGAAGATGTTGAAACATGGTTAGACTGGTCTACCCCCCAGCATGAGGTGTATTTGCAAGAGTTTTTAATGGGCAAATATGCTGTTACCAATGCCCAATGGTATGCCGTCATGAAAACTAAGCCATCTGAACAATATGACCCCAAGTTTCAAGGCGATAAGCAGCCTGTAGTTGGCGTTTCCTGGCATGAAGCCCGGGCATTTTGCGAAAAGCTATCTGAACAAACAAAGCGGGCTGTCAGATTGCCCACAGAGGTAGAATGGGAATATGCCTGTCGGGCTGGAACAACTACAGCCTTTGCTTTTGGTAAGACTATTACAACTGATCAAGTTAACTATGACGGCAATTATCCTTATGGTGATACCCCCAAGGGCAAATATCGAGAATGTACCGTAAATGTGGATAGTTTCACCCCTAACCCCTGGGGTTTATATCAAATGCACGGGAATGTCTGGGAATGGTGTTTGGATGAATTTCACGACAGTTATAGCGAAAAGCCAGCGCGTTTAAAAAGTAATGGTAATGAACATTGGGGAGAATTAAAGGTAGTTAAAGAAGATAACCGTGCTTATATATGTCGGGGCGGTTCTTGGTACAACCATGCTATCAATTGCCGTTCGGCGTTTCGTCTCAGGAGCTACGCGCGTGATCTTGACTATTATCTCGGTTTTCGTGTTGTGTTCGGGTCTTCCTCGCCAGGACTTTCTTAGCCCTTTACCCTCTTGCGCTTTTGCGCTCTTCTCTTTATTTCTTTACCCTTGCGAGCGCCAGCGAGCGAATTTTTTTTATTATATACATCTTCAAAAATGTAGAGACGTTCCATGGAACGTCTCTACAAAGGGTTTAATATCATCAAAAATCATTTGTTAAAGACTTGTAAACAATATCGCTGATTAATATTCGGATATTGTAAATTGAGGGTGGCTATCCTTGCTTATACTTCTTAGTATGTATGGCACATAGCTTGGGGTTGAGTTATTAAACGGGGCGGTTCTTGGTACAACAATGCTATCAATTGCCGTTCGGCGAATCGTAACAGGAACAACGCGCGTAATCAAGACAATAATCTCGGTTTTCGTGTTGTGTTCGGGTCTTCCTCGCCAGCACTCTCTACAGTCAGAGTTGATAGGAGGGATTCTATCAAGCGTACACCAGAGAGTCCAAACTCAAACCCAGTGATGTGGGTGACTATATCCAAATATAAAACCGAGCCAGTTAGCTTGGTAGGGAAACCGAAGACTTAACTGGCTCAATATTAGGGACTTCCAATTAAAAAAATCCCCAAAAGTTTCTTGTGGTGCGGGACGAATTGCCCGCTAATTACCAAGGACAGGCAGGATGCCCATCCCACAAAATTGGGTAATTTATTTTTTGGTGATCCCTTAGAGGATGTTTGAAAAGTGGTATTCCGTAATTTTCATCACATTGCTACCCCCCTTTCCCCTTGTAAAGGGGGGAAACAATAAAAATCCAGTTCCCTCCCCTTTACAAGGGGAGGGTTAGGGTGGGGTAAAAAATATTTGATACATCAACCATAACTTTTCAAACACCCTCTTATAAATTATGCACACAGATACAATATTTTATCAAATTTTCCTCACTTTTCACACTCTATTGTTTGAATTGCTTGGACAACCAATAGAAAATGCTCAAGGTTATAATTTTACTTCCGTCGAAGTTAAAGAAAAAGCCTTTCGATTTGATGGTATTTTCATGCCAGATAGTTTGGAAAAACCCATCTATTTTGTCGAAGTGCAATTCCAACCCAAACTTGATTTTTATTGGGAATTAATAGCAGAAATAAACATTTATCTCAATCAATTTAAACCAGTACAAGATTGGCAAGCAGTAGCTTTATTTGCTAAACGGAGTTTAGATGTAGAAGTATTAACTAATTACCAACAAGAATTAATTAATAGTGGACGTATCAAACGCATTTATTTAGATGAACTACCACCTGGTTCAATTGGTATGGGGTTAATTGAATTAATTGTCAGTAAAGAAACCCAAGCACCAGAATTAGTCAAAAATCTCATGGCAAGAACAAAGACAGAGATTGATAATAACAGAGAAAAACAAGGTATTATAGAATTGTTAGAGACTGTTTTGTTGTCCAAATTTTCACAATTAAGCCGTCAGGAGATTGAAGCGATGTTTTTAGTTAGTGATATTAAGCAAACTAGGGTATATCAAGAAGCAAAGCAGGAAGAAGCAACAAACTTATTGGTGCGTATATTATCCAAGCAATTTGGGAAATTGAGTGGTAACTACATCGAAACTATCAGCAACCTCACAATAGAACAACTAGAAGACCTGGGAGAAGCATTATTAGACTTTATAGACATTACCGACCTGGAAGAATGGTTAAAATCTCATAAATAATCTATGATTCTGTACACAAACACTAAGAGGATGTTTTAAAAGTGGTATCCCGTAATTTTCATCACATTACTACCCCCCTTTCCCCTTTACAAGGGGGGAAACAATAAAAATCCAGTTCCCTCCCCTTTACAAGGGGAGGGTTAGGGAGGGGTAAAAAATATTTGATACATCAACCATAACTTTTCAAACACCCTCTAAGCTGTTGTGCATTTAGGAACGCAAATTTAATAACCTGCAATTCTGATGTAACCTGGAATGGTGCGTTACGCTGTCGCTAACACACCCTACTTTTGCACCTTATTTAATTCACATTCCTTAGTTTGTATAAGAGACTTCCAAGAAATAAATTATCCTAAGAAACGAACCACAGAGGCACAGAGTACACAGAGAGAGAATTTCTGCATCAGTTTTGGGACATTTTTTTATTTGGAAGTCTCTAATTCTAGCGGGCAAGATGCCCGCACTACAAAGTTCAAGTAAATTATGGTTATCAAATTTAGCTGCGTAACAGCTTAGCGTCCCGTAGGGATACATTGCAAGAGTCAGATCCCCGACTTCTCTAAGAAGTCGGGGATCTTGTTTTTCATAACTAAACCACCTACGGTTTTCAGATAAAATTAGGTTTAAAGATTCATGTAAGGATCTATCCCACCAACTTCAAACTCACAGGCTCTAGAAACCACATCTGGAGGTAACTTATCAAAACTAATTAATGATAAATAATCAGGATTATCTATGAGTTCCTGCGCTAATAAATAACCAGCAATTGTCCAAGTTTGATATTTCCTCGCTTGTTTACCAATTAATCTGCCTTTTTTACCATCATAATATTCTGGCCATTCATCTTCCGATAATCTGACTTTAGCAATTGCAATAGCTTTTTCTGCCAACTGTGGTTTTTTTGTTTTCACCGCTGCTGCTGCTAACATCCACATTAGGACAGGCCAGCTACCAGCATTATGATATGACCAAGGTATATTTTTGGGGTCACATCCTGTGACGACTCGATATTCTTCACCTTGTAAAGCCGGATAACAGATTTTAACGGGCATATCTCCGACTAAATCATCCCATCGTTTTTCAATCAAATTCATGATTGCTTGGGACTGTTCTTCTGTGGAAAGATCAGAAATTACAGCCATCAAATTTCCGAGGGTGAAGAACCGAGTATCCATTTGTGATGGTCCGACATTTCCGGCAAAATAACCACCTTTTTTTGGTAGCCATTTATCTAACTCATAATAAGGTAAGGAATCGGCATAAATATTGAAAAGATTAACCGCCGTTTTTCCGTATTCCTCACCCTTAAAGCGATAAATTGCATTCAGACGATTAATATCTATCCAGTAATGCTGACGAATATGCCCACATAATAAAGGTAAGCGGTTATCAATTGCTTCGACAATATCCTCATTATTTTTACAAATTAGCAGTTCTCGCGCTGCACGTAAAGCGGCAAAAAATAGAACTTGAATTTCTAAAGGATGTCCATAAATACCCATCCGTCTGTCTATCATACAAGCGCCATCAGGAACTAATAGCGTCGGGTACATATCAAACCGATTAGCTAAACAGATGTCCATAATTAACCTAATTCCTGTTTGGAATTCTGGTTGATAAGCCAGGGAATTATCTTGAGTAGCAACTACATAAGCACGTAATAAAATTAACCACCATAAACAAGAATCTACGGGTGTGACTCTGGCGATCGCGTGTTCACCAAAATCAGCTTCTAAAAATTCTTCCCCATTGGCAGAAACGACTTTAAAACTAGCTGGAATTAATCCTCTACCGGGTTTATAGGCATCTAATGCCTTTTCTTTCGGCTGTAACTTTAATGTTTCTTCTAGGAAATTCTTGACAATATCTGTTCTGCCTTTAATCAGAAAAATTAACGCCGAGGAAACAAAATCCCGGATAAAACATTGGTCATAATTTAATGCTTCGACTGATGAATCATAAGCTGCTACAGTACCAACGGGCTGACCTTTGTAGTAGAGAATTGAATTCTCTAATGCAAGCCAAGCTTCATTTTCTATATTTTTACTTGTCTCTAATTTGTTTAGTTGCATTACCAGACTAACTCCATTTAGATAGTATATTTGTTGGGAGTAGATGCACCTTTAATTCTTCTCTAATGCCATTTTCATCATAACTTTGAAATAGCAAATATCAATTCATTCAAAATACTAAATGTCAGTAAAGACCAAAATTAAACTCAATACCTTTGCCAAACTGAAAAAAGCCTTGATTCGTAGGTGGCGTTGAGAGCCATAATCCATTAAATGCCTTGGGTTACACTGTCACTCAACCCAATCTATAAGAAATGGCAAAGGTATTGTAAACTGCATCATATTTAACAGTTTTTTGAATTTCTAGAAACGTGGATTCTTGTGTATGTAGAACCACTTAAATGTAGTATATCTACTTAATTAACAATTGGCTATTGCGATGACAAAATAAATTATTCCCCTACAACTTAACAAGTTATAACGTTTTTTCAGAATATGCAATATCAACAGCTAACGGATCACCAAAAAATAAATTACCCAATTTTGTGGGATGGGCATCCTGCCTGTCCTTGGTAATTAGCGGGCAAGATGCCCGCACCACAAGAAACTTTTGGGGATTTTTTTAATTGGAAGTCCCTAAAAAAAATTGGGGAGGGATTAATACTGATCATATAAATATATATTTTACTAGCCCTTCCTAAGTTGCAACTTTTGATATCCTTGATTAAGTACACAGGCAAAATTAATTATATAAAAGATTTGGATTTAATGTAGGGGTAGCGCCCCCGTGCCTACCCGTTGGGGCAACCACGGGGGTTTGCCCCTAAAGGATTCTGGTTTCTCAGAACTGACAACTAAACAACTAAGGAACGCAAATTTAATAACCTGCAATTCTGATGTAACCTGGAATGGTGCGTTACGCTGTCGCTAACACACCCTACTTTTGCACCTTATTTAATTCATATTCCTAAGTAGGTTGGCGTTGAAAATTGTCGTTATGGCAAGGCAAAAGGCAAGAGGCAAGAGGCAAGATTGAAGAGGGTTTGGGCGATTATACGTTTCTTTACACAGTTTGGTTTTATTGTGTTCACCTACTTACTCCAATAAAGTTAAGATTCTAGTATCTGTCAATGAAAATTTTTTAAGCTTTATAGTCAGCGGCAACGGTAAACACACTATGTATGATGTCCTAGATTCCCAAGCAGTCCTAGAAGTGTTGCGACCAGTAGAAGATCCAGAACTTCGCAAAAGCCTGGTAGAGTTAAATATGATTCGCAACGTCAAAATTGACGGTGGCAAGGTTAGTTTCACTTTGGTGTTAACCACTCCGGCTTGCCCTTTACGGGAGTTTATTGTCGAAGATTGTCAAAAAGCTGTTAAAAAGCTCCCTGGTGTTACAGATGTGAGTATAGAAGTAACAGCGGAAACACCCCAGCAGAAAAGCTTACCAGACCGCAACGGTGTACCTGGGATAAAAAATATTATTGCTGTTTCTAGCGGTAAAGGTGGCGTTGGTAAGAGTACAGTCGCTGTAAATATCGCCGTTGCTTTAGCGCAAACTGGCGCTAAGGTTGGTTTATTAGATGCAGATATTTATGGGCCTAATGATCCTACCATGTTGGGTTTGAGCGATGCTAAAATTAATGTCCGGTCTACAGAGGCAGGGGACATTCTCGAACCGGCGTTTAATCATGGTGTCAAGCTTGTTTCCATGGGTTTTTTGATTGATCGAGATCAGCCAGTAATTTGGCGCGGTCCGATGCTGAATGGTGTGATTCGTCAGTTTCTTTATCAAGTGGAATGGGGAGAACTGGATTATTTAATTGTGGATATGCCCCCAGGGACTGGTGATGCTCAATTAACTTTAGCCCAATCTGTACCAATGGCAGGGGCAGTTATTGTGACTACACCACAAACGGTAGCTTTGTTGGATTCCCGAAAGGGGTTGCGGATGTTCCAACAGTTAAATGTTCCAGTTTTGGGAATTGTGGAAAATATGAGCTATTTTATTCCCCCAGATCAACCGGATAAGCAATATGACATTTTTGGTTCTGGTGGTGGTTCAAAAACAGCCGCAGAATTAGGAGTTCCTCTGTTAGGATGTGTACCATTAGAAATTTCTACCAGAATTGGGGGTGATAGTGGTGTGCCAATAGTTATTGGTGAACCTAATTCAGCCGCTGCTAAAGCATTGAAGGCGATCGCTCTCACTGTAGCAGGTAAAGTTTCAGTTAATGCTTTGACATAAGATCAGGAGTATGGCTAACGCCACGCTGCGCTATCAGGAGTTCAGAAGGAAGAAATTTCTCCCCAACTCCCCCCACTCCCCCAACTCCCCCCACTCCCCCTACTCCCCCACTCCCCCCACTCCCCCTACTACCCCCTACCCCCTGCCCAACTTCCTCCTCACACAATGTTATTAAAACCTTCGTTCCAGAAAATGCGTTGGCAATCCTGGCTTAAACCCTGGCAACAAATAGATGGGCTACTATTTATTCTCCCCGTTGCTGTTAGTATGTTCGGGGGGCTAATGATTCTGAGTACAGAATTAAAGCAACCTGTAACTGACTGGTGGTGGCACTGGCTGATAGCGGCGATTGGTTCAACTATTGCCTTGTTTTTAGCTCGTTGCCGTTATGAAAACTTAATGCAGTGGCATTGGTTCACCTACGGGCTAACGAACTTTAGTTTAATAGCTGTGATGCTCGCTGGTACTAGTGCCAAAGGCGCACAGCGTTGGATTAGTATTGCTGGTTTTAATGTCCAACCCTCAGAATTTGCCAAAATAGGGCTAATCATTACCTTAGCTGCGTTGTTACATAAGCAAACTGCTTCTACTATTGAGAATGTTTTCCGTGTCTTGGCAATTACGGCTGTACCTTGGGCATTGGTATTTTTACAGCCAGACTTGGCAACATCACTGGTATTTGGAGCAATATTTTTAGGAATGCTGTACTGGGCAAACGCTAACCCCGGCTGGTTAATACTGATGATTTCTCCGGTCATAGCAGCAATCTTATTTAGTATATCTTGGCCATTATCAACACCCATAGTTTTATCTAAAGAAATATCATTGAGTATATTGGGTTTAATATGGGCAGTAGCGATGGGGATAGTTGGTTGGGTTAGTCTGCCCTGGAAGCGGTTTGGTATTGGTGCTATTGGATCATTATGTCTTAATCTGCTTGGTGGCGAATTAGGCATTTTTGCCTGGAATCATATCTTAAAGGAGTATCAAAAAAACCGACTTAGTGTATTTATTAACCCTGAACATGATCCTCTTGGTGCTGGTTATCACCTGATTCAATCTCGCATTGCTATTGGCGCTGGTGAAGTTTGGGGTTGGGGTTTGTTTAAAGGTCCCATGACTCAACTCAATTTCGTTCCTGAACAACACACAGATTTTATTTTCTCCGCTGTTGCTGAAGAATTTGGTCTGGTGGGGTGCTTAATTTTACTATCAGTTTTTTGCTTGATTTGCTTTCGCTTGCTTCACGTAGCTCAAACAGCCAAAGATAACTTCGGTTCACTTTTAGCTATAGGTGTTTTGTCTATGATTGTGTTTCAACTGATTGTGAATGTTGGTATGACAGTTGGTTTGGCACCAGTGGCGGGGATTCCCCTACCTTGGATGAGTTATGGACGTTCAGCAATGCTGACTAACTTTATTGCGATCGGTATAGTAGAATCTGTAGCTAATTATCGTCAACGCCAGAAGTATTACTGAAGAGGAGTCAGGAGTCAGGAGTATGGCTAACGCCACGCTGCGCTATCAGAAGAATGAAGAATGAAGAATGAAGAATGAAGAATGAAATTTCTCCCCTACTTCCCCTACTCCCCCCACTTCCCCTACTCCCCCCACTTCCCCTACTCCCCCCACTTCCCCCACTCCCCCTGCCCCCTGCCCCCTGCCCCCTGCCCCCTGCCCCCTGTTCCCTGTTCCCTAATAAGCATTAAGCTATTAATAGGAAACTATTGAAGGTAAATAAGATGATCCTGCCTGGAGCAACTGTTCGCATCAAAAATCCCGCAGATACATATTATCGGTCTGAAGGACTTGTCCAACGAGTGAGTGATGGTAAAGTAGCTGTATTATTTGAAGGTGGTAATTGGGATAAAATAATTACTTTCCGCTTAACAGAATTAGAACCTGTTGAAACTACAGTTCCGAAAAAAGGGAAATAGTAATTTAGTCTTTAGTCATTAGTCAGTGGTTATTAGTTATTTACTAAGACTATTGACTA
Source organism: Aphanizomenon sp. UHCC 0183 (assembly GCF_009712065.1). Classification (NCBI taxonomy): domain Bacteria; kingdom Bacillati; phylum Cyanobacteriota; class Cyanophyceae; order Nostocales; family Aphanizomenonaceae; genus Aphanizomenon; species Aphanizomenon sp. UHCC 0183. Next base: position 49,916 of record NZ_VILC01000009.1, read on the forward strand.
ATGGCAATTTTAAAAAAATTCTGCAATTCCTATAAGTAATGCGACAGAATTAATTACACAAATGATTTTGCTGTT
>NZ_VILC01000009.1:50097-60514 GCF_009712065.1 Aphanizomenon sp. UHCC 0183
CCCTGTTCCCTGTTCCTTAACTGCTTATGCGTCTACCTTTACCACAGTTTGCTATTGAAAATCGCCATTCTCATCACTTTGCAGAGATAATTGAAACGACAAGTACGGAATTTTTGGCTCAGTGTTTAGAACCAGAAGACTTGAGTTTTCCACCAATGCCACCTTTTGGGAGTTGGGTTTGCGCTGTGGACGAAGAATCTGGTAATCAAGTTTATGCTGTAGTTTATCATGCCACAACTATGCCTATTGATTCTGTACATCGGGCAGTTGCTTTGGGATTATCTTTAGAAGCTTTGCGTGAGGAACAACCCCAGATATTTTCTATGCTCAAAACTGAATTTCGAGCGGCGATTGTGGGATTTAAGGAAAAGTCTATAAATATAGGTAATAACGGCAGGGTATATCAATACTTACCACCCCGTCCACCACAAATCCACCAGGCTGTTAATCATTGTCAGGCAGAAGAAATTATTCAGTTTACGGAAGAACTAGATTTTTTACGAACATTAATTTTTATTAGTGGTGCGCCTGTAGATTCTTTAGCTGCCGCCGCTATTCGAGGAGTATATCAGTTACGAAAAACTGATCGAGAATGGTTGATTAAAGCTGGAAGACATCTGAGTATGTTACTCAAAGATGATTATGATCGGTTGCGGTTTATTTTGAGCCAAATTCACCCTTAACCATAGAGTATTACTATTTTGGAGATGTCTAATGTAAAATATGACAGTTGTATTAGATGCTGTGAATGTGATTGAGCGTTATACCTTGCCCGAAATGGGCGATTTGTGGAGTGAAACCTATAAGCTGAAAACCTGGCTAGATGTAGAGATCGCGGTTTGCGAAGCACAGGCAGAACTGGGTTATATTCCAGCAGCAGCAGTAGAGGAAATTAAGGCTAAGGCGAATTTTGACCCCAAACGGGTGCTGGAAATTGAGGCAGAAGTTCGTCATGATGTGATTGCTTTCTTGACAAATGTTAATGAATATGTAGGTGATGCAGGACGCTATATTCACTTGGGTTTAACTAGTTCTGATGTTTTGGATACTGCTTTATCGCTACAATTAGTTGCTAGTCTGGATCTGTTGTTAAAACGCCTAGAAGATGTCATTGATGCTATTCGTAAAAAAGCTACTGCACATCGCAATACGGTAATGATTGGGCGATCGCATGGTATTCACGCTGAACCTATTACCTTTGGTTTTAAGTTAGCTGGTTGGTTAGCGGAAGTGTTGCGACATCAAGAACGATTGCAAATTCTCAAAAAAACGATCGCTGTCGGTAAAATATCAGGTGCAGTGGGGACTTACGCCAACATTGAACCCCGTGTAGAAGCGATCGCTTGTGCAAAACTGGGACTTAAACCCGATATTGCCTCCACTCAGGTAATTTCCCGTGATATTCATGCAGACTTTGTGCAACAGTTAGCATTACTGGCTGCATCCATAGAACGTTTTGCTGTAGAAATTCGTAACCTGCAAAAAACAGACGTTTTAGAAGTTGAAGAATTTTTCGCCAAAGGGCAAAAAGGCTCTAGTGCTATGCCTCACAAGCGTAATCCCATCCGTTCGGAACGATTAACAGGGATGGCACGATTGGTGAGAAGTCATGCAGGGGCAGTATTAGAAAACGTCGCTTTGTGGCACGAACGGGATATTTCCCACAGTTCTGTAGAACGGGTAGTTTTACCAGATGCTTGCATTTTGACTCATTTTATGATGCATGAAATTACCCAACTGGTAAATAACCTGTTGGTTTATCCCGAAAATATGGCACGAAATCTTAACTGTTATGGTGGAGTCGTCTTTAGTCAAAGGGTATTATTAACCTTAATAGATAAAGGACTAAATCGAGAAGCAGCCTATACTATAGTCCAAGAAAGCGCCCATACTGCCTGGAACAAACCAGAAGGCAACTTCCGTGATTTAATCAGCACAGATCCTCGCGTCACTCAAAACTTATCCCCAGCAGAAATAGAAGCCTGTTTTGATCCACAACATCATCTCAAGCATTTAGAACAGGTTTATCAAAGATTGGGTATTTAGAACTGGAATTGGGGAATTGGTAATTGGGGGTTTTAAACGGAAATAATTATTACCCATGACCCATGACCCATGACCCATGACCACAACTAATGTAAAAGTCCGATAACGTGCAGTAAGCCTTTACCAGTGATTAATTCAATAATTAACCCAATAAAACCTAGCATGGCTATCCGACCATTCCAAACTTCTGCGCTGGTAGTGATTCCCCATTCCCACCGTTCTTGGGGATACATTTTCACCCTTTTTTTCATTTGGGTAACTTGAGAGAGTTTGAGATTAGGTTGTTGCAGGACATCAATTATCAGGTCGCATAAAGCCTTGATAAAAACTGGATTGGTGTTGGGAGCAGGAACTCGTCCGAAGTTGTGTATTCCTGCTTGTTCAGCTATTTCTCTATATTCAATATCAATTTCTTGCAGTGTTTCGATGTGTTCAGAAACAAAACTAATGGGGACAACTACCAAATCTTTCACACCTTTAACACCGAGTTCGTTTAGTGCATCTTCTGTGTAGGGTTGTAGCCATTCTACCGGACCAACACGACTTTGATAGGCGAGGGTGTGGGGATTGGGACGATTGAGAGTTTGCATAATTAAGGTTGTGCATTCCTCAATTTCTACTTGGTAGGGATCTCCTGCTTCCTCTACATAACTTTTAGGTACACCATGTGCGCTGAAAAAGATATGCACGTCATCAGGATGTGAAAATTTATCAAGTTCGCCAAGTATGAGTTCTGCCATTGCTTGTAGATAACCTGGTTCTTTGTACCAAGAGGCAATGACTGTATATTCAAGACTTTGGAGTTTGGGGTTTTCTTTCCATAGTTGTTCTAATAACCGGAAACTAGAACCGCTGGTGCTGATGGAAAATTGGGGATAAAGTGGGAGAATTACTAACTTATCAATGTGATCTTGGGTAAGTTGGGCGATCGCTTCCTCTGTATAAGGATGCCAATAACGCATTCCCACATAGATATTAGCTTCTTGTCCTAATTCACCTAACTTCGCCTTGATAGCTTCTCCTTGTTCTTCTGTAATCCGTCGTAAGGGAGAACCGCCGCCAATTTGCTTATAATTTTCTTGAGATGTTTTTTCTCGGCGTGTAGCAATAAACCAAGCCAGAGGTTTTTGCATCCAGCGAAACGGTAAACGGATAATTTCGGGATCTGAAAACAGATTATATAAGAAAGGTCTGACATCTTCTGGTTTATCAGGACCACCAAGATTAAGTAATAATACCCCTATACGACCCATAGCAGTTACTTTCCCCCAATCCTTACAGATTTTTCACTAATGTTAACAATATATCTTTATTAAATATAAAGCTTTATCGGCAGGAAAAATACAATGGCAACAATTTTTAGAGATTTAAGTTATAGATACCAATGGCTATATGATGGCATCTCTCGGTTAGCGGCTGTGACTGTGGGTGGTGAACCCCGGTTTCGTCAACTGGCTTTACAAAATTTAAACCTACAATCAGATACTCAGATTTTAGATTTATGTTGTGGTAGTGGTCAAGTAACCAGATTTTTAGTAAATTTTTCGGAAAACGTCACCGGTTTGGATGCTTCTCCATTGTCTATAAAACGATGCCAGAAAAATGTGCCAAATGCCACTTATATAAAAGCATTTGCTGAGGATATGCCTTTTGCAGATAATTTGTTTGATGTGGTACATACTAGCGCAGCTTTACACGAAATGCAGCCAGAACAACTCCGAAAAATCATTCAAGAGGTTTATCGGGTATTAAAACCGGGAGGAGTTTTCACTTTGGTGGATTTTCACCCCCCAACAAATCCGATATTTTGGCCGGGGTTGGCGATATTTTTCTGGTTGTTTGAAACCCAGACGGCTTGGGAATTGTTGAAAACAGATTTACCTGGTTTGTTAGGAGATTATGGTTTTGATGTGGGTAAACCTAGTTTATATGCTGGTGGAAGTTTGCAGGTAATTCAGTCCAGAAAAATTGTTGAATAGGAGTAGGGGCGCAGGGCCTGCGCCCAGTCAGAGACTGGGAATGAATTCTAGAAGGCTCTGCCCTCAATGATATTAGAGGCAGAGCCTCATCAACTGCATTCCTAGTCTCTGACTAGGAACGAGGTGTGGTAGGGATTTGAGCTTAAGTTGATACCATTAGGTAGGGGCAAACCCCCTGTGGTTGCCCCGAATAACGAACCAGCAAAAAGTTCTAAGGAACGCAAATTTAATAACCTGCAATTCTGATTTAATGTGGAATGGTGCGTTACGCTGTCGCTAACACACCCTACTTTTGCACTTTATTTAATTCACATTCCTAAGAGGGTGTTTGAAAAGTTATGGTTGATGTATCAAATATTTTTTACCCCACCCTAACCCTCCCCTTGTAAAGGGGAGGGAACTGGATTTTTATTGTTTCCCCCCTTTACAAGGGGAAAGGGGGGTAGCAATGTGATGAAAATTACGGAATACCACTTTTCAAACATCCTCTAAGTAATTTGTTCTGTTTGTGTTTCTACCTTTTGACCAATTTTTGGTTCTGTACCCGCAATTAATCGCTCAATATTACTGCGGTGACGGATAATTACATATAAACCGCCAGTCAAACCAAGAAGAATGTAGGCTAAAGGTTGGTGGAAAATTACCATTAAAATAGAAACTGCGATCGCTCCACAAATGGAACTTAAAGATACAATTCTAGAAATGGCAATGACTACTGCAAATACTCCTAATGTTGATAATCCAATTTGCCAATTTATAGCTAGTAAAATTCCCACACCACTAGCTACAGATTTACCACCAGTAAAGCCGAGAAAGATTGATTTACTATGTCCTAAAAGGGCGGCTAAACCAGCTAATGTGACTAAATAAGGTTGCCAAATTCCGGGATTTACAGTTGGTGGAATTAAGTTTTGACTATAAGCAATGTTAAATAAGGCATAACCTAAATTTATGGCTAATACTCCTTTTAAAGCATCAATTAATAACACAAATCCCCCTGGGACTTTACCCAAAGTTCTCAAAACATTAGTTGCACCCGTTGAACCAGAACCAACTTCCCGAATATCAATTCCTTTTAATAGCTTACCTGCTAGATATCCAGTGGGGAAAGAACCAAATAGGTAAGCTAATAAAACCACCACTCCACACAAACTTAACCAAAGAAACATAAATTTGTCAGTTGTCAGTTGTCAGTTGTCAGTTGTTAGTTGTCAGTTGTTAGTTGTCAGTTGTCAGTTGTCAGTTGTCAGTTGTCAGTTGTTAGTTGTTAGTTGTTAGTTGTCAGTTGTCAGTTGTTTTACCAATGACCAATCACCAATCACCAATCACCAATCACCAATGACCAATCACCAATGACCAATGACCAATGACTAATTAAAAATCATCGTTAAAATCCCGATCTTTCATGGTTTTTGGGTCAGGGGCAAAAGCTAACCAGAGAGGGAATTGTAGTAATGTTAAACTAATTTGTTCCTCAGAATCATCAATGATAATTAAAGGCATTTGATTGGCTTTAACTAATCTCTCGGCTTTTTGGGCTAAAGCTGTCGGTGCTTCAAATAATGCCACTCCTCTGTCGGGTCCAAAATCGGGACGACCGATACCTAAACAATCTTGTAAACCGCGTCGCCATTCACCTAAACGTTCTGGAGTGTTTGCTAAAATTAGGGTTCGCACGCGATAGCTTCCCTCGCCGGAGGCATCGCCATATAATTGATGTAATATCGAAATTGCCGATGAAGCAATTAAAATATTCTGTAAGCGGCTACCCATTGTCCGTAAAGCACCCCGTCCACCAAGGGTAAATAACCAATTTGAGATTTTTTCTGCATGAATTGGTTCAAAGGTGCGGCGTAATTGCCAGGGAGGTCCATAATAATCTGGTTGGTTGCGGTATTGGTCAAGTAAGCGCCGGATTTTTTTAGTGGTATCCTGAAACTGCTGTTGACCAAGTTGTGGCATTTCCGATAGCGATAGCGTGGCGTTAGCCATTTGTTCTTTCACAGGTTTAGCTTCTTTCGGCGCTGGCTTTTCCCGTTCCCGCACAGGTTGTACAAGCTGCATTTGTTCGGCTGCTGATGCCAAATCCTGTAAACTGCCTGTGAGATAGTCTTTAAAACCTTGTACCCGAATTGCTATATCTTGAGATGTCCCTGCAAAGGTTGTCCGCATTTCATTACGAATTCGTTCCTGACGACGTTCGAGTTGTTCGACAGAAATTTGTAAGGCTTGTTTGCGTTGTTCTAACTGTGATAATGAATCTTGGACAACTTGCGAGAGTGCAGTTTGAGTTACACTAATTTGCGTCCGAAGGGTGGCATAAGTAGTTTCCAATTGAGCAATTTCTGCGCTAAGTTCTGATGACTTTTGCTGTAATTGGGCTAATCTTTGTTTTGCTTGTATATGTAGTGAATCTTCTGCTTCTAGTTCTGCTGTTTCTGACGTTGCCAATTCACCAGATGCTTTAGTTTCTAATTGTAAATCGGTGGACGGTTTTTCTGGTAGTTCATCTGTAGGGGGTTGCACTTCTATTTGTTCTAACCACTCATTTATGGGTTCTGGAGTTGGAGATTCTTCTGGGTTCATAAACGACTATATAAATTTTCCATGATACAAAAAATATCTTTCTTGAAATATCCAATTAACTAGAGACAAAATCTAATCAATGCGTGGACAACGTTCTTCTAGACAAGATTTTAAGGTTTTGGGGTCAAATAAAATTGGCAAAAAGTGAATACTGTTCACTTCTTTAAAATAGAACAAAATGGGAACCGGATTCCAGAATATTCGCCAATTTTGCCATTCTTGGTAAGGAAAACGCTTAATTAACTTTTCGCCTCTATAAAGATCAAAATCAGTAGGGGTAAATAGAAAGCGCAGTGTTACAGATTGCAACATCAAAAACAAACCCAATAGCGTTAATATTCCTCCCACCCAAGGTTGTACTAATAGGACGGGAATGGCGACCAAGACTAAGACAACAGGAATATTATAACTTGGCTTGAGTTCTACTGTTGATATGATGTTAGGTGTGAATGAACTATGCAAAATCTTTTTCTCCTGTTTCTATAATTCGTAATTTTTAATTACTCTATTTTGCCTTTTGCCTCTTGCCTCTTGCCTCTTGCCTCTAAAATCACTTTCCTGGAGATAATCCACTACCGGGACCTTGGAACATTACCCAAGATAAAAAGAAGTTGGTAATAAATATAACTAATAGGGCTGTGACAACAGCAGTTGTAGTTGATTGTCCTACACCTTTAGCACCGCCTGTGGTAGTCAAGCCCCAGCTACAGCCGATAATGGCGATTAATACACCAAAGCAACAGGCTTTAATCATGGCGTTACCAATATCCCAAATATCGAGAAAGTCCCGGGCTGAGTCTAGAAATACTGTATCGGAAAGGTTGTAAATATGGGTGGCTATGAGCAATCCTCCAGACATTCCTGTGATTAAGGATAGCAAAGTTAAGACAGGTAACATGATGAAGCAAGCCAGAAGTCGGGGAATAACTAGATAATCAATGGGATCTGTTTTTAACATTAACAGAGCATCTATTTGTTCTGTAACTTTCATTGTGCCGATTTCTGCTGCGAAAGCTGAACCTACCCGTCCTGCTAAAACTACTGCTGTCAATACGGGGCTAAGTTCTCTGGTTAATGCTACTGCTAATACGCCCCCAACGAGGTTTCCTGCCCCGAAGTTGATGAATTCCCGTGCTACCTGAATTGTGAATACTGCACCCACGAATATGGCTGTTAATAGGGCAATGAAGAAAGAGTCGGGTCCAACTATTGCCAATTGTTCTAGGGTGTTACGACGGTGAATTTTACCTTGAAGGAGGTGAAATATGACTTGTCCACCTAAAAAGGTCGCAGCCAGCAAGCGCTGACTCCATGTTCCTAAACTGGATTTGGCCATTGGTCACTGGTGGTGGGGGATAGAATTAACACTAGACAATATGCAAATTATTAACTTAGTTTACGGCTAGTCTCATAAAATTGAGCGAGTTTTTACAGTGGTTTTACTTCTAGTAAACTGCATACTGAGATGTAAATCCTGATTTTCTCAAGGTTTTACAGGTTTTAAACCTCAAAAATACCCAATGCACTTGGGGTAACTACTACCAGTGCAATTTAATGAAAACTTAAGATTCTTGACGAAATGAATGTTTGGGGGCGATCGCCAGTATTGTAGAAGTTGGCAGATAATTTTTCGGTTATCTCTCAAGTTACCCACTACCTCGGTCTGATTATGACTATATTTAGTAACTTTTTCCGATCTTTAGTCCTTACCACCATTTTTAGTTTTCTTGTCCCTGTCTTCCTTGTTGGTGGTTTGTTCTTGGTTTTATCACTTTTTAGCTATGTCCCTGGTCTACAAGGGATAATTTCGGATGTCTCTATGCAAATTCTGCATTTTCTCGCTACTTTCGGCAGTGGTAGTTCCCTCAACGGTCTATTTACGATTAGTTTAACTTGCGGCTTTGTTGGGGCGCTATTTGATATCTATGTTCATTACCGTTATCAAATTCTTCATACCGATTCTTGAATGTTGTCAAAGCATTTAAGCCATGTTGATGATTCAAAGAATCCCACAATGAGTAATCTTAATAATTGCGATCCATAGCTGAGTATTTCTATATTTACTGGAAGCTATTGGCTCTGTGCTGGAGATTTCTATTTTTTAAGGTCGTTATTTTCCCAAATTCTCGTGTAGTGCAGTGACACAACACAATAGGGTTGAGATGGGTATATTTGTGGTGAAGGCTAATATTTTTTAATACTTGGCTCTTGTTCCTTAAAAATACCAAATAAAACTACATATAAAATATAAAAATTTCCTTAAGCTTTTTAATAATGATTCGGGTGATATAGCAAGAGTTACCGAGTCAGGGGTTAGAAATAAAATTCCTCCCCTTGTCTTTGGGCTTTTTCCCCATTGGATTAGAGGTGAAACCCGTTAGCTTCACGCTAGGCGTTCTATATTAAAGATATTCAAAAGATTAAAAAGTTATTTGATTGCCCGTCAGTAACCCAGCCCTAAAGGGACTGAGCTTGCAAGAGTAATCAAACAAGCTGTACTGACCAGACCACCCTTAGCGTTGTCGAAGGGTAGCCGTTATTTGAGTCACGACACCCCGGAATGCGAAGCTAGTTCCTTGCTCTGTCATTTGCAATTAAACAGTTTTAAGGTCACTGAAACAGTGTTGCAAGTCTAAAAAGCTCTTATAACTGGTCGTTCGCGCCAGCGTGCCGGAGGCATCTAGCTAACATTACCCCAGAAATGGGAGGCACATCGCGTGCAAAACATTATGCGTACAGAGTTGGGAATTTTGAATCGGTAATTGTCCCGTTGAAAGTACATCACAAAAGTACCCCGAATTTCCCAACTCCAAGGCGGTAATGAAAAAATTTCACGGTGGTTAAAACCACTCGTGTCGCTTCCCTCTCAGGGCTAAAGCCACTGAGTTTCCCACTTACCAGGCATTCTTATGATTTGGCCATTTAAGCCCAACTTTCGGAAACAAATTGCGCGGATTGAAGTTAGCGGTGCGATCGCTGGTGCAACCCGTAAGCACGTCCTAGAAGCATTGAAGACTATAGAGGAAAGTAAGTTTCCGGCTTTACTGCTACGCATTGATAGTCCTGGCGGTACAGTGGGTGATTCTCAAGAAATCTACAGCGCACTAAAGAGATTAGCCAAAAAAATCAAGATTGTTGCTAGTTTTGGGAATATTTCCGCTTCTGGAGGCGTTTATATTGGTATGGGTGCAGAACATATCATGGCGAATCCAGGCACGATTACAGGCAGTATTGGGGTAATTCTGCGAGGGAATAATTTAGAGGTGCTATTGGGAAAAATTGGTGTTTCCTTTAAGGTCATTAAGTCAGGACCGTACAAAGATATATTAGCTTTTGATCGGGAATTAACAGAACCGGAACAAACTATTCTGCAAGACTTGATTGATTGCAGCTATCAACAATTTGTGGAAACGGTAGCACAGGCTCGTTCATTAACCGTAGAGAAGGTAAGAAGTTTCGCTGACGGCCGAATTTTTACCGGACAGCAAGCCTTAGAGTTAGGTGTTATAGACCGCTTAGGAACAGAAGAGGATGCACGACGATGGACAGCGGAATTAGTAGGACTTGATCCTGAGAAAACTCTTTGCTATACGCTAGAAGAACAGAAACCATTTTTGAGTCGTGTTCTACCCGGAAGTCGTCAAGCTAAATCGGTTATTGGTGGGGGGATTGATTGGCTAGAATTTGAAATGTCTACCAGTGGTTTACCCATGTGGTTATATCGTCCATAGAAAGTCGTAGGGAACAGGGAACAGGGAACAGGGAACAGGGAACAGGGAACAGGGAACGGGGAACAGGGAACAGGG
>NZ_VILC01000009.1:60561-70029 GCF_009712065.1 Aphanizomenon sp. UHCC 0183
AACAGGGAACAGGGAACAGGGAACAGGGAACGGGGAACGGGGAACGGGGAACAGGGAAGAATTATTACAACTGACAACTGACAACTGACCACTGACCACTGACAACTGACAACTGACAACTGACAAATACAAAAGGAGGATTTTGGTAGTGAAATGGCAAATGCGAGCAATTCGGGGTGCAACAACTGTTGCAGAAAATAGTGTTGAAGCAATTCGAGATTCAGTGACAGAATTATTAGATGAATTGGAGCAAAGAAATAAACTCCAACCGGACGATATGATTAGTGTGACTTTTTCAGTGACAAAGGATTTGGATGCTATTTTTCCAGCAGCGATCGCCCGCAGTCGTCCTTTGTGGGATAGTGTAGCTATGTTAGATGTCCAACAAATGCACGTTGAAGGAAGTTTACAGCGCTGTATTCGCTTTCTAATTCACGCTAATTTACCAACTTCTACGCCAATTCACCACGTTTATTTACGTCACGCTGCTAAATTGCGTCCCGATTGGAGTTTACCCCAAACGTTACAAACTTCACAGCAGGTAGTGGAGACGAAAGTTTAAAATTAGCTGGTCAATAACATAAGTAAAAGTTAGCGCTAAATGAGCTATTACAGTGGTGACGCGGCTGCTCAACCTGCTACTATTGGTGGGAGTATTTTCACTCATCAGGGTACTGGTGTATGTGTAAAGTTAGATGCTTTTTTGGATATTCTTACCAAAGGTGAAGAGCCGCTTGTCATTGTCACCAGTGAAGGTTATTTTACGAAAATATATAAGTATGTGACTGCGTATAAGGGTTTTGTGTTTTTCACAGAATCCTTGGATAAATTGGATTTTAGTAGCAATATTGAGGTGATTTACGCTCAGAGTTTAGGAACGAATATTTGATTGTCTAAACTATGATTTGTGTGATTAATTTGATTTTTCTGATTAATTAATTATCGTCTAAACTATGATTTGTGTGATTAATTTGATTTTTCTGATTAATTAATTATCTCAATCAAAAAAACGTCTGAACTATGATTTGTGTGATTAATTTGATTTTTCTGATTAATTAATCATCTCAATCATCTAAATCAAAAAAATCACAGTTTAGACAATTTGGACATTATTCAGATGCTAATAAGTCCCGAATGACGCGAGTTACGGCTTTCTGGGTGACGCGAGTGGCAATTTGTTGACTTAAAAGTTGGACTCCTGGATTAACAATAATTTGGGCTAATTGAGGAGCAAATTTTGTGGCATCAAAGCCTTTAGTGTCTCGTAAAATTCCCGCAATGCGTTTAATATATTCTAAGGTTTGTTGTTGTTCAACTGAGGCTGAAGGAATTTGATGAACTGCGGTAATTCCTACCTTTTCTCGAAGTACATAAGTGAAGTTGTGTAAGGCATTTTTACTGACAGCATCTATACTGTTGAAAAATTCATCAACTAATCTATCACGAATAAATGCACCTCGGTCAGAGGAGAGAAATTCTACTCCTTGATTAACGACTAAGTTCAGATCATATTCTTGGTTACTGCGGGCATTTTTTAGCAGGTTTTCTAAGCGATTCCAGCGGAATTTCCCATCTTTAAACAGTAATTCTTGTAATGATGTTCTTAACTCGTTTGCGGGATCTGTTAACAGCCTTTTAGCAACATAAGGATAGGCTTCACTGAGAACTTTGAAATTGGGATCTATATAGATTGCAATTCCTTCCAAAGTCACAAGCGAACGAATAATTAAGGCGTAATATGGGGGAACACGGAAAGGATATTCATACATTAAAGCCGATAAATCATCGGTGATACTTTTAATATTCAAATCCGCGACACTTGCACCTTGGGCGTTAGCAAATACTTTGGCAAAAGCAGGAATAATGGGAGTTAGGTCTGTTTCGGGAGTGAGGAATTCTAGCTTTACATAGTCTTTTGCTAAACTATCAAATTCCCGATTAACGACGTGGACAATTGCTTCAATTAAACCATAACGTTGGGCTGGTTTTACTTCGCTCATCATGCCAAAATCGAGATAAGCTAATTTACCATCCATTGTCGCTAACAAGTTACCTGGGTGGGGGTCAGCGTGGAAAAATCCATGTTCTAATAATTGACGCAAAGAACATTGGACTCCAACTTCAATTAAATACCGGGCATTGATTCCTAAAGCGGCGATTTTTTCGGGTTGAGTTAATTTGATGCCGTTAATCCACTCCATCGTTAAAACGCGACGGTTGGTGTATTCCCAGTAAATTTTTGGTACATAAATATCCTTCATGTGACCATATAATTCAAAAAAGCGTTCTGCATTTTCGCCTTCATGAATATAGTCCATTTCTTCAAAAATGCGATCGCCTAACTCATCCAAAATTCCGACTAAATCACTACGTACCCGCTTGAGATTCCGCTGTACCCAAGCAGCCAGTTTCCGCAAAATATACAAATCTATCGTAATTCGTTCCCGTAAATCTGGACGTTGGACTTTAATCGCTACTTCTTCCCCAGTTTTCAATCTGCCTTTATATACTTGTCCCAAGGAGGCCGCCGCAATCGGTTGGGACGAAAATTCTGCGTAAATTTCTGACGGTGTTGCTCCCAATTCTTCCTGAATAAATTGGTAAGCTATTTCATTAGGAAAAGCTGGTAATTGATCTTGGAGTCTAGTTAATTCTTCTAGGTAAATTGGTGGGACTAAATCTGGTCTAGTGGATAAAGCTTGACCAATTTTAATGTAAGCTGGTCCTAGCTTTGTTAATAATTCTCTCAGTTGAACAGCGCGACGACGTTCATTTTTAACCAAAATTCCCCATTGCTTATCCCACCATAACCCGAAGACAAAGGCAAGAATTGGTTTTAAAACCGTTAGAATCCGCCGGATAACTTGTAGGAATCGCCCACTATACTGTGCTGCTATTTCCACAGGATCATACAGCACCGACTCCGGTTCAGATCCTGTCCTCACTTTGTGCCTTGGCTGTTGAGAAGCCTGCGCCGATTTGATTACTACCGTCTGTGTACTTTGTTCTGCTACTACCTCAATCACGGACAATTCGCCTCCGCGACTGTCCTCCTGACTTGTTCGAGAACTAGGGGGAAGTGTCTTAACCATCATGAAGAAGCCACCAGTTAAATCAACGTTGTTAAATATTGTAACAATATCTTGTCTTTTCGGGATATATTCGCAAATTAGAAATTCTTGCCGCTAGTTTTCTTGTTAACAGCCGAGTTTTAGTATATTTAAGCAAAGTATGGCGCAAATATGTACGTTTAATGACGCTTGTGTAAGTTGTATTAAATGTTTTACCCCTCCCTAACCCTCCCCTTGTAAAGGGGAGGGGACTGGATTTTTAACTGGTTATTGTTGATATCTAAAAGGACAAAATAAATCGGCATCAATAATGTTATTGTTCCAATTATCGGGTTTTCTTAACCAACAGGTAAAATCGCCTATTCCCTCTTGCCTATTCCCTTCCCACAACGACAATTTTCAATGCTAACCTACTTAATTGCATTCTTGATAATTTGTTTGATGTCGTTGATTAGCGGATTCATGATAATTGACAAAATTGAGAATATTAATATAATGATTTTATACTAAAAATATAAATTTCCTCATAAAAAATGATTAAACATCTGCAAGGAAAAATAGCATTAGTCACAGGTGCTACCAGAGGAATTGGTAAAGGAATTGCAATTGGATTAGGTGAAGCTGGTGCTACAGTCTATATTACAGGACGCACTCTTGAACCTAATAATGATGGTCTTGGTGGGAGTTTACAAGAAACTGAAACCGCCGTTATAGAAGCTGGTGGGGTTTGTATTCCCGTGCAGGTTGATCATAGTGATGATGAGCAAATTCGCCAACTTTTTGCCCGGATTGAGAGAGAACAAAATGGTCAATTAGATATTTTAGTTAATAATGTTTATGCAGGAGTACAAGCTATTAGAGAGGGCTTTGGTAAAACTTTTTGGGAGTTAGAACCGAGTTTTTGGGATGCTGCGAATCATGTCGGTTTACGAAGTCATTATGTGGCTAGTATTTATGCTGCGAGGATGATGACAAAGCGGAAAGAGGGAATTATTTTTACTATTTCTTCTTGGGGCGGAATGTCTTATATTTTTAGTGTTCCCTATGGTGTAGGCAAAAGTGCCTGTGATAGATTAGCCGCAGATATGGCTAAAGAATTGAAGGAGGATAATGTGACTTCTTTGGCTATTTATCCGGGGATTGTCGGTACAGAACAGATTACCAGTTTTGCTAAAGAACAGAGTTCAGAAGATGGTAAATCTCTATCATTTGGTGATAGTTATAATTGGGAAACACCGTTATTCACTGGGAGGGCGATCGCTAGTTTAGCTGCTGATGCTAATATTATCAAATATACAGGTAAAATCCAAATTGTCGCTGAAGTTGCCAAGAGATATGGATTTGTAGATGAAAATGGTAATCGTCCTGTGTCTTTACGTTCTTTGAGGTTTATTTTACCAAGGCAAATACCTTTTTTAAGAAATTATGCTGGGTTAATTCCTGATTTAACAATACCTTGGTTAGTGATTTTATTCTTTAGGGACTTCCAAGAAATAAATTATCCTGATTAACGAACCACGGAGGCGCAGAGGACACAGAGGAATAAGGGTTTGAGAGATTTTTGCGTTAGGTGGTTTATCGGTTGTCAAGAGATTGCTTCCTTTCACTCGCAATGACAACTCATGCAGCACAGGTTTATTAGAGACTTCCAATCAAAAAAATATCCCAAAATTTCTTGTGGTGCGGGACGAATTGCCCGCTAATCATCAAGGACGGGCAAGGATGCCCATCCCACAAAATTGGATCATTTTTTTTGTGGAGTTCTCTTAGTAAATTTGGTTAAGTACAAATCTAGGAGATAACCCTAAACTTCATGTTGGATTAAATAACCGTCCTCCATGTTGATAATTCTATCAGCAATATCTAAAATGCGGTTATCATGGGTAACAATTAAAATTGAGCAATCTTGTTCTTTTGCTAATTGCTGCATTAAATTAACCACATCTCGTCCTGATTTACTATCTAAAGCAGCCGTAGGTTCATCGGCCAATACTAACTTAGGATGACTCACTAAAGCGCGAGCGATCGCCACTCGTTGCTTCTGTCCCCCAGAAAGATCAGAGGGATAATAATTAATTCTATCTCCCAATTTCACAGCATTAAGTATTGCTTCAGACTGAATATAAGATTCCCATTGAGAAATATTAGATTGCAATTCTAAAGACATTTGTACAT
Source organism: Aphanizomenon sp. UHCC 0183 (assembly GCF_009712065.1). Classification (NCBI taxonomy): domain Bacteria; kingdom Bacillati; phylum Cyanobacteriota; class Cyanophyceae; order Nostocales; family Aphanizomenonaceae; genus Aphanizomenon; species Aphanizomenon sp. UHCC 0183. Next base: position 65,808 of record NZ_VILC01000009.1, read on the forward strand.
TTTGCATAGCAGTTAAGAAATCTAGTAAATTATGAGCTTGAAAAATATAACCAATTTGCCTACGTATTTGAACTAATTCTTCATTACTAGCATTTAATAATTCTTGTCCACTAAATTTTAAACTTCCCTCTTGGACAGAACGCAAACCACCGATTAATGTTAATAGAGTAGTTTTTCCTGAACCAGAAGGTCCAGTCATGATGACAATTTCTCCAGATTTGATCGTCAAATTAATATCAAATAAAGTTTGAGTTCGTAATTTACTATTACCAAAGTAATGATTAAGATTTGTGATTTGTAAAATATTAGCAGAATGTGAATATTGCATAAGTGGGTGAACGGTAAAAAACCGAAATATGTAACGAAAAGTAAAGTTGCTTAAGAGGGTGTTTGAAAAGTCATGATTGCTGGATCAAATATTTTACCCCACCCTAACCCTCCCCTTGTAAAGGGGAGGGAACTAATTTTTCCGGTTTCCCCCCAAAGCATCGGCTATGGTGTACACACAAGTTATCGAATCACCATTATTCCCCAAATTACCCCACCCTAACCCTCCCCTTGTAAAGGGGAGGGAACTAATTTTCTGGTTTCCCCCCAAAGCATCGGGGGGATTTAGGGGGGTAACAATGTGATGAAAATTACGGGATACCACTTTTCAAACAACCTCTAAAACCTCTTCTCTGTTCCCTTGTCATAATGACAATTTGTGGTTAATTAAAAATTTCTGCTGGATCTACCTTACGTAATTTATTAGTAGAAAAGAAACCAGAAGTTAAGCACATAATAATCACAGACGTAAATACTAATAAACCCTTATTTATATCCATAACAATTGGTAATTTAGTTGCATCTTTGGCAATATCATATAGTCCTAGAGAGATAGCAAAACCGGGAATATAACCCAAGACAGCTAAAATTATAGCTTGCTGAAAAACAACATTCAAAAGATATTTATTTCTAAATCCCATGGCCTTGAGTGTAGCAAATTGGACAAAATGGCTTGATATATTACTATAAAGGATTTGATAAACAACAATGACACCAACAACAAAACCCATCGTTACCATCAAATTAAACACAAATCCAATCGGTGTTCTTAATGTCCAATAGCTTTTTTCAAAATCAATAAATTCTTGGCGAGTCATCACTGTGACATCATCAGGTAAATTAGCAGATAAGGTTGCTAAAATTGTTTTTGGGTTAACATGAGGTTGCAGATTAATTGAGCCTATATCTAGTTCATTTGCTCTGCGTTCTGGAAAGATTCTAAAAAAAGTAGAAGAACTGACTATTAAATTACCATCCACACCAAAAGAAGGCCCAAGGGTAAATAACCCACTAACTTTAACCTTGTAACCAACTGTTCCTAAATAACTAAATATCTCCATACTGATAGGTTTATTTTTCTGAAAATATTCAGCAATTGGTCCAAATTCTGGACGTGCGGCTCGGTCAAAAAATACTTGATCAGGAATTTTGAGTAATTGAAAATCTTGATCTATTTCGGGTAATCGAAAGATGGATTTAACGGGATCAAATCCCAGGACATAAATAGGATATTTGCGACCATTGAGAGGATTTTTCAGTTTAGCAAATTGGACATATAAAGGTTCAACTGATTCAATCCCATTAAAACCTAATATCTGATATAAACGACTGCGAGGAAAACTTTGAGTAGAAGTCAAGGATTTATATTGGGAGCTAATTAAAAACAAATCACCTCGAAGATGTTTATGTACTTGAGTCGCACTGGCATAAAGAGCATCTTGAAACCCAATTTGCATAAACATTAAAACAGAAATAAAAGCAATACCCGCTAATGCTACAAGAAAGCGTACTTTTTGCTTTGCTAATTGTAGCCAAGCTAAAGGTATATTTAAAATCATATTTTCTCCTATTTCCTATCTCATCATAGGATTTCAAAATACCCATTAGTCATCATCCCCATCAAATTAATTAGACAAATTACAGTTCAGGCTTATATCTGAATAAGTGCCTGGACTTGTAAATTAGTTAAATTAGAAACTCGTTGATTATCTGCTAATTTATCAATGCGAATTTTTACATCAACTATTTTATTATCTGTATCTGAACCAGGATTAGTGTTAAAGATATTTTGTCTGCCAACTTGTAAACCAATATCTGTAACTGTCCCTTGTAATTTTCCTGTGAAAGCGTCACCCGTGATAGTTGCTGATTGACCTAAACGAACTTTTTTAATGTCAGTTTCGTAAACTTCTGCAACTACATACATTTGTTGAGTTTGTCCTAGTTCTAATATCCCTTTATTGGCAATTATTTCTCCTGGCCAAGCATTAATTTTTAGGACTTGACCATTAATAGGTGAACGAATATAACTTAAATCTAACTCCGCTTGAGCTTGTTGAACAGATGCGATCGCACTTTTTACATTTGCTTGAGCTAGTTGCACATCTGTAGGACGAATTTCTGCAATACTATTCAGTCTAGCTTCAGACTCACTTAACTGTTTTTGCAAAGTTTCTACAGTCCGTTTGAGATTAGCATTAGCTTCATTAAGTTGTTCTTGCACAGTATCCCTGCGTAATTTTTTAGTATCTGCATCAGAAGCAGAAATAGCACCATCTTCATATAATTTCTGATATCGTTTATTTTCGGTTTCTGAATTTTTTAGTTCAGCTTCTAGACGAGCAATTGTGGCTTTTTGGGTAGAAATTGATCCTCGTAATTCCACTTCTAAACGGGAAATTGCGGCTTTTTGAGCCGAAATATCACCTCTTTTCGCCCCTGCTTCTACTTGCTGAAGATTCGCTTGACTGACTTCTACTTGTCGTTTTGCTTTTTCTAAAGCTGCAAGATTAGGAATATAACTATCAAGAATTGCTACTACTTGTCCTTGACGAATTTTGTCTCCTTTTTTCACCAAAAGTTGATTAACTCTTATCCCTGTCTGAGAATTGGGTGCGGAAAGACGAATTACTTCTCCTTGGGGTTCTAACCGTCCTAAAGCAGCAACAGCAGTAATGGTAGGTGCAGAAATAGGGATAATAGGAGATATTGTAGAAGTTGATTTAGAATGTTTCTGAAAATATGAAAGGCTATAGAGAGATATTAGACTAGTAGCTATAACTCCAGAACTTGCTAACATTATCGGCCACAAACTCACAGGTTTTATTAATGAGTGCTTTTCTTTGTGTACCATGATTTTGTCTTTTAAATTAGGAAATACGACAGTATTTCTGATTCTCAATAAGAACCAGAAAAGTCCCTATACTTGATAACATCTCTTGACAACCTTATATATGATCCAATATCCAAAAAAAATACTATTGATCAAGAATTATTTACTCAGTTGATTAATTACCCATTACATAAAATATTTAAATGCTAAAATTTTGATAGGTAATGGGTAATCAGTTACTGACTATTACCAATTACCAATATCAAAAGTTTATTTATTCAGCACGACCTCTTTCTCTTTTTTCTTCCGCATAATTGCCAAGTATTCACTCCGTGTTCCGTCAACTCGATAGTGATCACAAATTTGACAAAGTTTGAGAAGATCCAAACGACTGAATATTTTTTGATGCTCAATAGCGTTGTCATTACGCCACCGCCAAAATGTTGTTCTATCAATTCGACGATTGCTTTCAGGCCATCTTCTCCGTGATAGAAAATCTACTAATTCATCTTCATGAAATGAGTAACCTTTTGGTAATTTGAGGAGGTCTTCTCGTAACTCATTCAGCGGGATGAGTGGATCTAATTCAGATAGTCTCATGCCAGCAATTCCTTGTAGTTTTGTAATTCCAATATTGCAGAAGCCAAATAATGCAATAAAGTTTAATTGACTAATTTAATGCTCAAAGACCGCTTTAAATTCACAGTCTAAATTTCCCTGATTTAATAATTTAGGTTAAACTTATTTTTTGGGAATTTCAACCTATATGCAACTAATTGTTTCATAAAACCTTATTTGTCGCACTATCTTAGATTGGTAAAAATTGCAAGCATCAAATTATTAACTCCTTGTATAGATTAAGAATTACTGACCTTTCATTATCTCAAACTTTAGAATCAATTTGATAGAAAAATATTTTTTTAATTCTTTAGATATATTTGGTAGTGACTAATTTTACAAAATATAAAAAAATCTTTCTGGAGATAGATGCAAATATTCACTATTTGGCATTAGAAACTAATGAACAATAATTACATATTCAAAATCCTATATCAAATCTTT
>NZ_VILC01000009.1:70310-73991 GCF_009712065.1 Aphanizomenon sp. UHCC 0183
AACTAATTTTTCCGATTTCCCCCCTTTATAAGGGGGGATTAAGGGGGGTAACTTAACTTGTGTACGATAGCTTGTCAAGGGAAAAGGGGGTAACAATGTGATGAAAATTATGGGATACCACCTTTAAAATATCCTCTCAGGGAAAAATAAAATCTTTAATAAATTAAAACTAAGGATATGCAATCTATGTGCAACTTTGGTCAAAATGGCTAAAACTTAGATAATAATTTATGTATTGGATAAGCAAACACATTTTGTAGATAACTCTATCAATTTTACATTTGCAAGACTTTTATGAAGTTGCACATAAATTGCTTATGAGTTGCAATAGAGTTGTCACCAAACTCAGATTAATTTTGGCAAAAATTAATTTATAGACTACAGGATTAATTAGAGGATTCCATATTAAGCCGCCAGAGTATTCATCAATAATTAACGCAAAAAAAGATTTCAATACTGTTAAGGATGAAAGTCAATATTTACCTATACTAACTTCATCTAAGACTGTATAGAATCATAAGATATCTGAATTTATCCGTATTTATCTGCGGTCAATTACTCTTGAAACTTTAACTCCATATTACCTGCTCAAAAGAGCAAAATATGATCATGGCTATCTCCCAGTTTGAAACTGCTTTCACACAGTTAAAAGATGAAATTAGTAACTGTGAAAAGTCTGTACTCAAGATGATAAAAGTGAAAAAAAATATGCCTGAGACTACAAATATGAAAAATGAAATTAATGCTAAATTGCGAACAACCGATGTCGCAATTGTTGGTATGGCTTCTATTTTTCCCCAGGCGAAGAGTTTGCAAGAATACTGGGAAAATATTGTTCAGAAAGTGGATTGTATTACTGATGTTCCTGCGTCCCGTTGGCATATAGATGACTATTATGATCCTGATCCAAAAGCACCAGATAAAACCTATTGTAAGCGAGGTGGTTTCTTACCAGATATTGATTTTAATCCTATGGAATTTGGCTTACCTCCCAATATTTTGGAGGTGACAGATATTTCTCAATTACTCGGTTTGGTAGTAGCAAAAGAGGCGTTAGAAGATGCTGGTTATGGTGCATCTCGACAATTTAATCATGAACGAACAGGAGTAGTATTAGGAGTAGCAATTGGTAGACAATTGGCTGTTCCTTTAGGTGCAAGATTGCAAGATCCACTTTGGAAAAAAGTTCTCAAAAATAGTGGTTTATCAGACGAAGATAGCCAGAAAATTATTGAAAAACTCAAAAGTGGATATGTGCAATGGGAAGAAAATGCTTTCCCCGGAATGTTAGCAAATGTGATTTCTGGACGTATCGCTAACCGTCTGGATTTGGGGGGAATGAACTGCGTAGTTGATGCAGCTTGCGCGAGTTCCTTTGGTGCATTAAGGATGGCTGTTAGCGAATTAGTAGAACATCGCGCCGACATGATGATCACTGGCGGTGTAGATACTGATAACTCAATTTTCGCCTATATGTGCTTCAGTAAAACTCCTGCTGTTTCTCCAGGGGAAAAGGTAAGACCCTTTGATGCTGATGCAGATGGAATGCTATTAGGTGAAGGCGTGGGAATGTTGGTACTTAAGCGCCTAGAAGATGCTCAACGAGATGGCGATCGCATCTATGCAGTCATTAAGGGCGTTGGCAGTTCCAGTGATGGTAAGTATAAAAGTATCTATGCACCTCGCGCCGAAGGTCAAATAATTGCTTTGAATCGAGCATATACAGATGCAGGAGTTTCTCCTGCTAGTATAGGCTTAATTGAAGCACATGGTACAGGAACGATGGTAGGAGATCCTACGGAATTTACATCTATTACCAGTGTTTTTGGCGAAAATAACCCGAAAAAACAGCATATTGCTTTAGGAACTGTTAAATCTCAAATTGGACACACTAAAGCGGCTGCTGGTGCTGCCAGTCTCATCAAAGCGGCTTTAGCATTACATCACAAAGTCTTACCACCGACGATTAATGTCAGTACCCCCCATCCTAAACTGAATATTGAGAACTCGCCATTTTATTTAAATACGGAAACTAGACCTTGGGTAAGTCATCCTACTCAACCCAGAAGGGCGGGAGTCAGTGCTTTTGGATTTGGTGGTACGAATTATCACGTTGTTTTAGAAGAATATGAACATGAACATCATCACCCTTACCGTTTACACCATACTCCACAATCCTTACTGCTATTTGCCCCCACCCCTTCAGAGTTGTTATCTCGTTGTCAACAAATCCAACAACAATTACAGAATGAGAATAAAGAAAAATACTATCAACAATTAATTACTGATTCTCAAACCGCTAAAATTCCCGTTAATTATGCCAGAGTGGGCTTTGTCGCCGATGATTTAGGGCAAGCTGGGGAATTACTGCAAATTGTCATAGAAGGGCTGAGAAACAAGCCTGAAGCCAAATCCTGGGAACATCCGCAAGGGGTTTACTACCGCCAAAAGGGGATAGACACAACAGCTAAAGTAGTGGCTTTGTTTTCTGGACAAGGTTCACAATACTTAGAAATGGGGCGGGAATTGGTAATGAATTTTCCCTGCTTGCGCCAAACCTACACTCACATGGATAGCCTGTTGTGTGAAGACGGGTTACAGCCTTTATCAAGTGTAGTATTTCCTCAACCTGTTTTTGATGAAACAAAAAAGCAAATTCAGTTAGCAACATTGCAAAAAACTGAATATGCACAACCGGCAATTGGTGTATTTAGTGCAGGCTTATATAAAATCTTGCAACAAGCTGGATTTAAACCCGATTTTGTTGCCGGTCATAGCTTTGGTGAATTAACAGCCTTGTGGGTCGCAGGAGTGTTAAATGAAGAGGATTATTTGTTCCTAGTAAAAGCTAGAGGACAAGCTATGGCTGCACCTGCCAATCCCAATTTTGATACCGGAGGAATGTTAGCTGTCAAAGGAGATATTCATCAAATAACGGAAGTAATTAAAAAGTTTCCCCAGGTAGCAGTTGCTAATAAAAATTCTCAGCACCAAGTAGTATTAGCTGGCAAGAAAGAGGAAATTATTCAAGTCCAAGATATTCTCAAAAATCAAGGTCTTACCACTTTTTTATTAGGAGTTTCCGCAGCATTTCATACACCATTAGTATCTCATGCTCAAAAACCTTTTGCCCAAGCCGTTGAAAAAGTAAATTTTAACGAAGCCCAAATTCCTGTTTATACTAATGTTACAGGTAGACGTTATCCTCAAGAACCCCACGCCATTCAAAAAATCCTCAAAGAACAACTGTTAAATCAGGTGTTATTTCAGCAGGAAATTGAAAATATTTATGCTGCTGGCGGTTATTACTTTGTAGAATTTGGTCCCAAAAGTGTCCTTACCAATTTGGTGAAAGAAATTCTAAGTGATAAGCCACACATAGCTATAGCCGTAAATCCAAGTCATACCAAAAACAGCGACAAAACTCTTCGACAAGCCATAGTTCAATTGCAGGTAGCTGGATTATATTTGCAAAATTTAGATCCCTATCAAGTCGCAACTAAAATTCCCGAAGTTCCCGCTAAAAAAGTTTTAAATGTCCGCTTAAATAGTACCAACATTACCGAAAGAACTCAAAAAGCATTTGCGAAAGCTTTAGAGAATGGTCATCATGTGGGAGTGATATCTCCCCAACCAACAATTGACAACAAACCGCCAACTGCATTTAATGAGAATCATCAA
>NZ_VILC01000009.1:74166-89013 GCF_009712065.1 Aphanizomenon sp. UHCC 0183
CCACAGGGTAACAACGACCACCCAACTTCACTCAATGGTAAATTAGAACAAGTCGAAATCCAACCTGATAATCAGGGAAAAGTTATTCACAACTTAGAAAAAATTATCACAGAATTTAGCCAGCAACAACGAGATATTATCCACGTTCATGAACAATCTTTACACAATCAAACAGAATACACAAAGACATTTTCTCAATTAATGCAGCAACAGTATTTATTATTGGGAAATAATCAAACTACAGAACATCAATCCCAAACTCAACAACTAGCAATTTCCAACTCTGAACAGAACATGATGCGGTTTCATGATCATCAAGGTGATACCCTCCGCATTCATGAACAATATCTCAAATATCAACATGAATATACCCAAAATTACTTTCAACTTCTGCAAAAACATTTGCATTTACTGACCTCAGAAAATAAAGTCATCAACTTTGTAAATCATCCTCAAATTCAACAAGACTTAGAAAATGATCAAAAACCAGACTTACTGAATCAGAATATTTCCGAACCTCTTCCTCTCTACGCCTCTGCGCCTCTGCGTGAAGAAAAAACCTTTGTAAATCATCCTCAAATTCAACAAGACTTAGAAAATGATCAAAAACCAGACTTACTGAATCAGAATATTTCTGAACCTCTTCCTCTCTGCGCCTCTGCGCCTCTGCGTGAAGAAAAAACCATCCCAAATATAGATAAAGCTACCCTTAGTCAAACTCTACTAAACGTTGTCAGTGATAAAACAGGCTACCCAGTAGAAATGTTAGAACTGTCAATGGATATGGAAGCAGATTTGGGAATAGATTCTATTAAACGGGTAGAAATTTTAGGAGGTTTATTAGAAATATATCCCGATTTACCTAAACCCAACCCTGAAGAATTAGGACAATTAAGAACCTTGGAACAAATTGCTGAATATATGCAAACTTTAGTTCCAGATATCTTAAATCAACAAGTAGAAATATCAACAGCAATTATTAGCAAAGAGGTATTAGTAGAAGTTCCCCAACCAGAATTAATTCCAGCCACACCCGTAGTTGAAGAACAGCAACAAGAAGCAGAAATTTTCCAAGATTTAAGCGATATTCTGCTAACAGTTGTCAGTGACAAAACAGGTTATCCTGTGGAAATGCTAGAACTGTCAATGGATATGGAAGCAGATTTGGGAATTGATTCTATCAAACGAGTAGAAATTTTAGGAGGTTTATTAGAACTATATCCCGATTTACCTAAACCCAACCCCGAAGAAATTGGAGAATTGAGAACTTTAGGCGAAATTGCCACTTATATGCAGCAACAAGCCCAGAGAATTCCTAATTTATTGACTGAAGAAATAGTAGAAGATATCACAATCACATCTGTACCAAATATCCGCCGCAGTATTGCTAAATTACAGCAACTTCCCACACCAGATAGTTTAGAATTTTCTCTTTCTGAAAATCACATTACATTAATCACTGATGATGGTTCTTCCACCACAGAGAAATTAGCAGAAAGTTTGATAGCGAAAGGTTGGAAAACTGTAGTTTTAAGTTTCCCCGGTGTCGAGTCAAATGTTAATGCAGGTATCAATAGAGTAGTTTTAACGGATTGGAATGAAGACAGTTTACAACAACAGTTAAAACAGATTGCTGATAATTATGGGACTGTAGCTGCATTTATTCACCTTCACCCAGCAACATCATTAGACATAGATAAATCTATTCTGCGTCATGTCTTCTTAATCGCTAAATATCTGAAAGAACCACTCAACGCAGCCGCCAAATTTGGACGCAGTTGTTTTATTAGCGTTGCGCGTTTAGATGGTGAATTTGGATTAGGAGAAAGCCATAATTTTAGTGCAATTTCTGGAGGATTATTCGGACTTAGCAAGAGTATTAATCAAGAATGGGAAAATGTATTTTGTCGTTCCCTTGACTTAAATCCAGACTTAGATTCAGAAACATCTGTAAAAAATATCCTCGCAGAAATTTATGATGCAAACTTGTTAATTCAAGAAGTAGGATATAGCAACAAAGGTAGAGTTACTTTAATTGCAGATTTTAGCCCATTACCAACTACCAATTCTGCAAGAGAAATTACTAAAGATCAAGTATTTCTCGTGAGTGGTGGTGCAAAAGGAATCACAGCCCAATGTGTCATAAAAATCGCCCAACAATATCAATGTAAATTTATTCTTTTAGGGCGTTCCACCACAGAAGTTGAACCAGTTTGGGCAGAAAATTGTGAAAATGAAGCAGAATTAAAACAGCGAATTTTAGAAAATTTTCAAGCCCAAGGGGAAAAACCAACACCGATAATGGTACAGAAAAAGTATCAAAGTATTTCCTCACAGCGAGAAATTCAAAATACTCTGAAAGCTATTGTAGAAGCTGGAGGGGAAGCAGAATATCTGAGTGTAGATATTACTGACACAGTATTACTAGAATCAAAACTTGCAGATGTAATTGAACGTTTTGGGGCGATAACAGGTATAATTCATGGTGCAGGAAACTTAGCTGATAAGCGCATTGAAAAGAAATCAATTCAAGATTTTGAAAATGTTTATGCAGCTAAAGTTAAAGGTTTAGAAAATCTCCTGCGGTGTGTACCAGCAAGTCAATTGCAATATTTAGTTTTGTTTTCTTCCGTAGTGGGATTTTATGGAAATGCAGGACAATCAGATTATGCCATAGCCAATGAAATTCTCAACAAATCAGCCCATCTAATTAAACATAATTACCCTAACTGTCATGTTATGGCTATTAACTGGGGACCTTGGGAAAGTGGCATGGTATCATCAGAATTAAAGAAAGCTTTTGCAGCCAGAGGAATTGAAGTTATTCCCGTAGAAACAGGAACACAAATATTAGTTGATGAACTAACAACGGCTAATCAAGGCACAGTTCAATTAGTGATTGGTAGTCCATTAATTTATGTTCCTGCAACTTTATCAAATGATTTAAAGACCTATCGGATTAAACGCCGATTAACATTAACAGAAAACCCATTTTTACAGGATCATGTTATCGCCGGTCGTCCCGTACTTCCTGCTACCTGTGGGTTATTATGGATGACTAATGCTTGTGAACAACTCTATCCTGGATTTACAGCCTTCAGTTCTCCCAATTTCAAAGTTTTAAAAGGCATAGTTTTTGGTGAGGACTCCGCAAGTGAATATATTTTAGAACTTCAAGAACTTGCGAAACATGAAAATCAGGAAATAGAATTTGCTGCTAAAATTAGTAGTCAGACACCAGACGGGAAAATTCGCTATCATTTCAGCACAAATCTAATTCTCAAAAGAGAAATTCCCACACCTCCAAGTTATGTAAACTTGAACTTTAATCAGGATGAAAATTTTCTCAAAACTAATCAAGAATTATACCAAGTAAATGCTTCTAGCCTATTTCATGGATTCACATTTCAAGGCGTAAAATCAGTTTTAAATACCAGTCCTAGTCAGATAACCATTGAATGCTGTTTACCAGAACCAACTACACAGCAACAGGGACAATTTCCGGTGCAAACATTCAATCCTTATATAGCAGATGTCCAGATTCATTCTCTCTGGATTTGGACACAACACTTTCATCAAGTTGGATGTTTACCATCAGAAATAAAGCATTTTGAACAGTTTGCAAAAGTCCCTTTTGGTGAAACATTTTATGTTACTTGTGAAGTCCAATCAAAAACAGAATCATCAGTAGTTACAGATGTGATTACCTATAACCGTCAAGGACAAGTTTATAATCGCATGATTGGTGCTAAAGGAACAATTCTACCTCGACAAATAGCCAAAGATTAGATTTTTTCACGCAGAGGCGCAGAGGCGCAGAGAGGATTTAAGGGTGTATTTATCTAGGAATCTTTTTCTGTGTCCTCTATTTCAGTTAGTTTGTAAAAACCGGAGAATAATAATGAAATCAATTGCACAAAATCAAAAATTAGCAATTGTCGGTATGGATTGTTTTGTTAGTAATTCACCAACATTAAATAAATTTGAACGTCTGATTTATGAAAGCAAGCAAAATTTAGTTACATCTGAAAATTATCAGCAAACTCCATTAAGTCGAGAATTAATCAATTCTGCTCTGGAAGATGCTAAAATTCAACCAGAAACGAAGATAGCTTTAATTATCATTTCTCCTACAGAAAATTCTGCTAAATTAGCTAACTATATCTCTGCTGAATTAGCATTTTTTGCCGAGGAAAATTCGCTTTTATCGGCTTTGGATGTCAGTCAAAAATTATTAACTACCCAGCAAGTTGAAGCTGTTTTAATTGTCGGCATAGACAAGAGTTACCCGATAGAAATTAATGAAGGTGTATATACTTTTAGTTATGACGAAAAAGCTGAAAATGCAATTAAAACAGCAGGTGCAGCCGCAGTAGTGTTACAACTGCATGAAACAGCCAAGCAACAAAATCATTGCATCTATGCAATCATGGATGGTTTCAGTGTGGTCAAACATTCTCCCAATCACCCGGAAACCATTACTCAAGCTTGTCAGAATGCGTTTCAAATAGCAGATGTTCAAGCCGCAGATATTGGTTATTTAGAAGTGGTTGCTAGAGGGACTGCCAACGCAGATATAGCAGAAATTCAAGGTTTAATATCAGCCTATCATACAGGGGGAGAAAATCTGAGTTGTGGACTGGGTAGCGTTAAAGCAAATATTGGTAACACACAAGCCTCATCTGGTATATTTAGCCTCATCAAAACCGCACTTTGCCTATATCATCGTTATATTCCTGGTGTTCCCCAATGGTCTAATCCTAAACAGCCAGAAATTTGGCGCGGAAGTCCCTTTTATGTAGCGGTAGAATCAAAACCTTGGTTTTTAGAACCTGGTGCGACTAAAAGAGTGGCTGCGGTAAATATGATGGAAGAAAATAATATTTATGGACATTTAATTTTGTCAGAAGAAATCAGCCAAGTAGAACGCAGTAGTCAATATTTAGCAGAAATGCCTTATTATTTATTTCCTATTGCGGCTGATGATCGTTCTTCTTTATTAACACAAATTACCGCACTTCAACAAAGTCTCACAAATGGTTCTTCCATATCTCAACTTGCTAATGATTATTTTCAAAAATATCAGCAATATAAACAATCAACTTACGCCTTAGCAATTCTCTCACGACATCCAGAAGAATTAAAACGAGAAATTGAAAGGGCAATTCAGGGAGTAAAAATTGCTTTTGCTACTGGGAAAGACTGGCAAACTCCTCTTGGTAGTTATTTTACGGTTAATCCCCAAGGGAAAAAAGGTCATGTCGCCTTTGTTTATCCTGGTTCTTTTACTTCCTATATAGGACTAGGAAGAAATATTTTTCGTCTTTTTCCTCAACTACATAATGATATTGTCATCAAAAGTGTTTATAATCGAGTCGCCAATATTGAAAAAATTCTCTATCCTCGAAGCATCAATAAATTATTAAGAAGACAACTAGAAAGCATAGAACAAACATTAATAGATGATCCCGTTTCTATGCTGGAATCAGAAGTTGGTATCGCCGGATTAATGACAGCAATTCTGAAAAACTATTTCCAAATTCAATCCCCATACAGCTTTGGCTATAGTCTTGGTGAAACCAGTATGATGTTAGCCCAAGGTGTCTGGACTAGCTTTAAAAGTACGAGCGATTATTTGAACTCATCTCCTTTATTTAAAACTCGGCTATCTGGTCCTAAAAACGCAGTTCGTCAACATTGGGGATTACCCTTAATTCATGAAGGTAAAAGGGAAGAATTTTGGAGTAACTACATTTTGATATGTTCCTCTTCCCTGGTGCAAGAGGTTCTAAAAAATGAAAATCGGGTTTATACTGTTTTAATCAATACACCTGAAGAAGTCATTATTGCTGGTGAAACTAAAGCTTGTGAAAGAGTTATTCAAACTTTAAAATGTGACGCTTTTCCCACATCAATTAATCATGTAATTCATTGTGAACCAATGCACTCTGAATATGATGAATTAGTAAAGGTCAATACCTTACCTATCCAAACCAATTCAAAAACAATTTTCTATTCTGCGGCAGAATACGCACCCATGAAAATTGATAGTCATTTAATAGGCAAAAATATTGCTAAAGCCCTTTGTCACCAACTTGATTTTCCTCGCTTAGTTAATCGTGCCTACAATGATAATGTCAGAATCTTTATTGAAGTTGGTGTTGGTAGTAACTGTAGTCGTTGGATTAGCGAAATTCTCAAAGACAAAGGACATCTAGCTGTATCCCTAAATAGAAGAGGTGTAGATGATCATACCTCGATTATTAAAGCCTTAGCCAAACTATTTAGTCATAGAATTGAGTTGGATTTATCACCTTTATATTCTTTGCCTAATATCAAATTTGCAGAAGATACTTCTTTATTAGATTATGAACACAAAATGACACCTATCCCTAATTATCAAAGTTTAAATAAAAATCATGCCCGTATGGCTAAAGCACACAACTTTTTATTACAGTCCCGGCAAATATCACTCCAACAACTTAGTCTCTTTCTCCAACAGCAATTAGACTTGTACAAAAAAATGGTGATACAAGCCAAAAAAGAACAGTAAAAATGGCGTTGCTGATTAAGGGTATGAATTTTAGTCTCACGCAAAGGCGCAAAGACGCAAAGGTTTGAGTTTTAAAGATTCAATTTGGCAATTTCATACCTCGATTCAGCAACGCCAAAATTTAAAGGTATGCGAAGAAAAGTAAAATCACTCAAAACTCTCTTCCTGTTCCCAGTTAAGAGTTCCCTTGCCCCAACGACAATTTTTAACGCCCACCTACTTATTCACTACAAAAATCATGTTAAAACAACATCAACAACTCAAATTTTCCCCTTCCATGAATAACAATTATCAAGGATGGCAAGGCGATTTAAATACTGTGTCCTTTGATGCAAAAAATATTAAAAATAAACTGATGAATTTGGATTCCCCTTGTTATATTCTGAATAAAGAAGGACAAATTGGTATTAGCAATGAAGGCAGTCTATCATATAGTGCTAACGGTAAAACTCAAAAGCTAGAAATGCTTTTAACTGTTCCTCCAATCGGATTTCATCAATTAGGTGATCCAGCTTTTCTAGAGTTCTACAGCGTCAAATATGCCTATATGACTGGAGCAATGGCTCAAGGTATTGCATCCGAAGAAATGGTAATTACCTTGGGAAAAGCCAACATTTTAAGCTCCTTTGGTGCAGGAGGTTTATCTCCTACCCGGATAGAAGCAGCAATTCACAAAATTCAACAAGCTTTGCATAACAAATCTTATGCTTTTAACTTACTTCATAGTCCTAGTGAACCTGCTATCGAAAGGCGTTTAATTGATTTGTATTTACAGCATCAAGTCAGAATAATTGAAGCCTCTGCATTCTTAGATTTAAGTGATAATATCGTCTACTATCGGGCGGCTGGACTGAGTTTAAATTCAGCCAATGAAATCGAAATCAAAAACAAAATTATTGCTAAAGTTTCTCGTCGGGAAGTTGCTACTAAATTCCTCCAACCTGCACCCACAAAAATTTTAACTCAATTAGTTGAACAAGGGTTAATTACTGAATTGCAAGCTAATCTTGCCGCAAAAATTCCTATGGCTGATGATATTACCGTAGAAGCAGATTCAGGAGGACATACAGATAATCGTCCACTGGTTTGTTTATTACCTTCTATTTTAGAATTAAGGGACGAAATTCAAGGCAAATATGATTATGAAAAACCCGTAAGAATTGGTGTAGCTGGGGGAATTTCTACACCTCAATCAGCCCTAGCAGCTTTAATGATGGGTGCGGCTTATATTGCCACTGGTTCTATTAATCAATCTTGCGTTGAAGCTGGAACTTCAGAATATACAAAAAAGCTCCTAGCTGAAGCAGAAATGACTGATGTAATGATGGCACCTGCGGCTGATATGTTTGAAATGGGAGTCAAATTACAAGTTCTTAAACGGGGAACTCTCTTCCCCCTTCGCGCTCAAAAATTATGGGAATTATACAGAAACTATAATTCATTTGCAGAAATTCCCCCAGATGAAATAGAAAAGTTAGAAAAACAAATTCTGCGAAAAACAATTTCCGAAATTTGGCAAGAAACATCTACTTATTTATCTCAACGTAACCCAGAAAAATTAAGTAAAGCTGCCAATAATCCTAAACTAAAAATGGCGTTAATATTTCGCTGGTATTTAGGATTATCTTCCCGGTGGTCTAATACTGGAGAAAAGGGTCGAGAAATTGATTATCAAATTTGGTGTGGACCAGCAATGGGAAGTTTTAATAATTGGGTACGTGGTTCTTATTTAGCTGATATAAATAATCGCCGAGTAGTTAATGTGGCAGATGAAATCATGACAGGTGCAGCGTATTTGTATCGGATTCAAAACTTGAAAATTCAAGGCTTACAAATGCCAGAAGAATACAGTCAATATCATCCACAAAGTAGCTTGGGTTGAGGGACAGTGTTCGCGTAGCGTGCCGAAGGCATAACCCAACATTAGCGGTAGGATAGCAAGGGGTGTTGGGTTTCGTCCATTGGTGTCAACTTAAGCTCAAATCCCTACCACATCTCGTTCCTAGTCTCTGACTAGGAATGCAGTTGATGAGGCTCTGCCTCTAATATTATTGAAGGCAGAGCCTTCTAGAATTCATTCCCAGTCAGAGACTGGGAATGAGATGACTTGAGTTCTTTGCGGGATAGAGGTTTTACGTGAACGTACCTCAACCAAACCTAAGTAGGTGAACACAATAAAACCAAACTGTGTAAAGAAATGTAAAATCGCCCAAACCCTCTTCACTCTTGCCTCTTGCCTCTTGCCTTTTGCCTTGCCATAACGACAATTTTCAACGCTCACCTACTTACATTTTACCAAAGGTTGTGATAAATATGGCTATAAATAGAAAGTTAGGACAGCTAGAAGAAACAATGGAAATCCTGAATCAACGGGCTAAAACATGGAATGTAGTTACCATTAGCCGGATTCGAGGAAATATTCAAGAAACAGTTCTCAGACAGTCTTTAAATATTATTCAATATCGTCATCCTGCGCTTAATTCTCATATTATTAACTCTCGAAATTCTTACTATTATCAGTCTAAAGGTACAGGAAAACTTCCTTTGCAAGTTGTTAATATTAGAGAAAGTCAGGAATGGGAAGCGATCGTTAATGCAGAAATGAATCAGGTAATTGATAGTAGTAAATACCTGCTGCGAGTCGTACTTGTCAAGATATTAAATCAGCAAAATATTAATTATCTGATTACAACCACACATCATGCTATTACCGACGGTTTATCAAGTGTCCAACTTCACTCAGAAATTTTAACCTACTGTCAAAAGATTACCGAAGGTAAATCTCTTCCCATAGTTACTACTTTAGAACCACTTCCACCCATTGAAAAACTATTACCCACTTGGACAAATAGTTTCAAAAGCAAACTAGGTAGAGTTGCTTTATTATTAAATATTGCATTTCAAAAATATTGGAATCAACCAAAAGCATTAAGAGTAGAAAAATATGTTCCTATTTCTCAACGTCGTTGCGAAATCATTCATAGACAACTTAGTGAAGAATCAACACGGCAGTTTATTCAGCAATGCAGACAAGAAAATACTACAGTACAAAGTGCTTTATGTGCGGCACTAATGTTAACAGTCTCCAAACAACTGGCTAAAAACCATGAAGATAATATTCCAGTTAGTTGTTTATCATATCTTGATTTAAGAAGACGGTTACAACCAGAAATTAGTACAGAGAATATGACGGTTTTAGCAGCGTCTTTGATGAAATTTTATAGAATTACCAATAATACATCTTTTTGGGAATTAGCGCGAAAAGTCAAACATAATCTCAATAAAAAAATTCACCAAGGAGAAATTTTTCAAATGATATATCTAGCTAAATATTTGATAAATTTTTCTTTACTATTCCCTAATCAAGTATCTCCTACAGTCTCAGTTTCCAATCTTGGTAAAGTCAATATTCCCCATACTTATGGAGAATTAGAACTAGAGGAAATCAGTTTTGTTGGTTCTCATGCTTTATATGCAGGAATGTTTATTGTTCACGCTGCTACTTTTCAGGAAAAAATGACCCTAAATTTTGTCTTTTCTCAACCTTCACTTAATCAGCAAACTATGGAAAGACTTGTTGATCATTGCATTGATTCTATCATGAAAGTCTCATCGCGTTACTTAATACCAGTAGGTACATAAATGAATAACAATATCTCTAATTCTCTCTCAGAAAACCAAGATAACGCTACTAAAATACAAGCTTGGTTAGTTTCGGAAATTTCCTCTTTACTGGGAGTTAATCCAGAAGAAATAAATATTCGTGAACCTTTAGATAGTTACGGTTTAGACTCAGCACAAACCATAGTTATCGCTAGTAAAGCCGAAAAGTTTTTGGGATTCAAATTGTCACTTATCCACCTTTGGTATTATCCCACCATTGAAGAACTTTCTCTCAGATTATCTGAAGAATTAGAAAATTCTCAGTCAGAAATTATCCAGATATAACCTCTACAAATTCTGTTTAATTACTGACAAACCAGTTTTTCCTCCTTGATTATTGGGACACTTCGCTAGATTAGGGTAGCCTAATTAAGCCAGGTGTCCTCTTTTCTAAATTCCTATTTTTCAACACGGGAGATTTTGTGATGAACGCAGCGGAAATTTTAGCAAAACTCACTCAACAAGGTGTATTATTTTGGTCAGAAAATAGCAAACTGAATATTCGTTCTCCCAAGGGTGTAATTACTCCAGAAATACAAATAGAAATAGCTAAATATAAAGAAGATATTTTAGCATTAATTCAGGAAATGAATGTTACTAATGACTATGTTCATGAACCTTTAATGCAAGGTATTAGTTTACAAACTATTGGTAAATTAATTGGTGGTTTTTCTGGAGAGTCACCCACGGGATATCAAATTCCAGTTATTAATCCTCAGTTTATGGCTGAGAACTTAAAAGTGACTTTTAGACCTTTACCGGATTATTATGATAATCAAGTTATTGTCAGATTTCGCCAACAATTAATATTTTATCTCCAAAAGCATGGGGTCAAGGTAATTCCTTGGAAAGAAGCAACAACGGAATTGAAACATACCATTAAAATTCCCATTATTAACTGGCATAAATCTTTGAAAATGCAGAGTGTCAGAGCAGATATTGATGCTGTAATAGATGTAGAAAGACCAAATTCATGGTTAAGAAAATTAGGAATATTTGTCGCTGAAACTTGGTATAAGTTATCTTATACATGGCTGAAAGAAAAACAAAAAATGTCTGTTGTACAAATTGCTAAGTTAAGTAGTTGGGCTGAAGATCATGCTGCTAAATATGTTGAAGATCCAACAAATACACAAGTAATAATTTTAACTGATATAGATGATGAATTTGTTAGTCCAATTACACCCTATCCAGAAAAAATTCGCATTGGCATAAATACATTAGTTAAGACTTTTTCAGAAATTGTGATTGGTGTATCTCATGAAAAGTTTTCAATTCTGAATATGAATCTTTCTGATTCTAATTTTGCCCCCCATGAAGTGGAGAACTTTGCCTTAAAATCACTGATTCCCAAAGTATTTGTGCCGATTACTCCATTATTAATTAGTCGTTTTGAAATAGGAGAATATAATCCTCATTTATCAACCTATGCTGGAAAATTAATTAAATTAGGGCAAGATTTAGCATCTACAGGGTTATTTCCGGCTGGGTTTAAATTAGATGAAGTTGTTAAAAGAAAATCCCATAGAGATATTGTGAATGTCATTGTGAATGGTAGAACAGGAGTATCTTATGGTTTTGTGGCTTATGCTGAACCTCCTCATTATGTAGGTAAGCCAGAAATCACTATTGATGAATGGGATAATTTATTACCTGTAGCGGGATTTAGTAGTTATGAACTTCGCCAAAATGAACAAGGTAGACGTTATATAAAACTAAATATCAACGCCGAAAATAGATTTAAGCAAATACCTGATATTTGGCTAGTTAGTTCTCGTTCTGGGGCAAATAAGACAGATTTAAGCATTGATACTGATATTCTACGGATTGGTTTACAAGATAAATTACATCTGCAATTACCATTAGGAAGTAATGCACAAAAAGCAGATATTAAACCATCCTATGATATCTATGTGATGTTAGCCATTAGTTTGGCTGCGGCTTTATATACACCAGAATTAATTGCTAATGGTGCGCCAATTGTTCACTTTCATGGTTATCCTGATGTTGATTGGTTTCAAGAAAAGGAATATTGTGTGGGGATGAATAATCCTTCTGTACCTTGTGGAACTTATGAATCAGGGGTTTTCAACTTTTTAGGAATTGCTGATTTAGGTGATCAAATAATCAGTGATGTCAATTTAATTAGCTTAGTAGAACCAGATCATGGGACAAATTTTATTGCTAATGATTTGGAGTATTTAGTAAATAGGTTAAAGGCTGGGTGTGTGACTGGACAAATTGAATTAGGTGGGAAAAATTTCCCTTCTCTGAAAAATCGCTAACAAGATCCCCGACTTCTTCAAGAGGGTGTTTGAAAAGTCATGATTGCTGAGTTAAATATTTTACCCCTCCCTGTGAGGTTCTATTGGTATCTATCCTGGAACAACCTATAGCTAGAGGTATAAGGATTGATGTGCCTAGTGAAAGACCAAGCCACCCCAGCCTAGTACAACACCAAGCAAAGCTTCTAGAAGCTCTCTACGTCTAACCGCCATACCCACTTATCAAACACTTTCAGATTATGATCAAGAATCATTACTGTCAAAGTACCAATGGAAAGAGTCAAATTGATAGGGCTGTTAGTGAGCAGTCTAGGATGGTTAGGATTAGCCTGGTTAGCTATCAGTCCTGCCAGTGGGGAGTACCCAGAGTTGTTCTACTCTATCTACCCCGCTCCAGGAACTTATAGTGTCAAGGCTGAGGCTACAGGTTTCTGCGGCTCAAGCTGCGTGGCTTTACAATTCAGAGAAAAGATTATATGGGTTGATAGTCCTAAAAGAATAGTAAAGAAGCCTGGAACAGGTGTAGCAACACTAGCAGTTGATGGTTATAACCGACCAACACTTATAAGTTGGGAGCAATGAAGAACTTCCTACAACTGTTAGTGTTTGTACTATTAGCAGCCGCAGGGTTAGACTCCTATCGTTCTTTACCTATATCAGCAGCACCAGCTTCACCTTGGAGAAATGAATCTACTGGATTGTTTAAGGAAGCAGTAGTAACTAGGACAGGTCGTTTTAACGACACTATAATCCTTTCAACTGAAAGAGGGGAGATAGAAGTTCGGGCAGCGTTAGCTATTGGTAGTGAATGGATTGATGTAGTAGTGAACAAAGACCGGGAGTTAGAGCAAAATACCTTACATAAAGGTGTGCGGACTGCTTGCCGAGAGGCAATCCGCATAACCCAGTCTGGATCCCTAGTAATAGGCTATCAAGAGATTACCGATAGGTTCGGCAAGCCTAATGGAACTTATGAAACTGTGGAGTGTAAGAAATGATTGACCCTTATATCAACTAAGTAGAAATGGTATTAGGCTGCCAGAAAAAAGAATAGAGTAAGGAATTAGTACCACTTTCCCCACTATATGAATCTCACTTTAGCGATCGCACTGCTCCTGTTCTTATGGACAACGACTGCCTTAGCAAAATATTCCTTAACCAGTCCTTATATAGCAGGGGCGGCAACTCTCACAATCTCACATTACTTACAAGCCAGTCCACCTGTGAAAGTGATAGCAGTGGTACTGGCTTACTTATTGGTTTATCTACTCAATGAAGATGTAGACGTTAACCAATTACTAGCACGCGGGGAGGAGTCAGCAGTTGAGTTATCTGGTGCAGGGTGGATGAAAGTAGCAAGAGTGATAACGCTGGTCGCATTCCTCTGGCTTCCAATACCAAAACCACCAGGTTATTTAACTGGAGTAGTAGCCTTGCTAATAGTAGGCTCACTCATATACCTCAATAAAGATGTATGGCATAGAGGCACTTACCTCGGCTTCTTGACGCTCACTGCAATGAGTGTAGGAATAGCGGCGGTAGTGTTTTGGTTACTCAAGATGTTCTGGTTAGTAAACACGCCAATGCTTCCCCTACTAGCAGGGTTAGCAATACCTAATCTTATAGACCCGCAGTATCCCGGCAAGAGTCTAGCAGAAAGAGGGATAGACCAACCGCCTGGAGTGAGTTTGGTATTGTATGTGTTTGGTTTAGCCTGGATAACGCCGGGCTTATCACTCTCTGCGGCTACTAATGCTCTAATAGCTCCTGGAGTATATAGAGTATTAATAGCTAATCTCGTGAGTGTGGCTTTAGAAGCATGGAATCTGGGATTGATTATCAGAGGTGGAGGTAGTGCAAGCAAAACACCACTTGCTGATTTACTCCTCACTACTAACAAACTTACTCAATCACCAGCCTTAGATGGTCAAGGTTTAGGGTATGAAGCCTTAGTAGCTGTGTTTTTATTAGGAGTGCTACCAGCTATTGTGGTGTACTGGATGTCAACTGAAAGGATAGAACCAGACCCGACTGTAATCATCTTTATAATGATTATTCAAGCCTTCGCCTCTGCCGGGCTGATAGCAGTAGTTATCATTCCAGTGGGGCTAGGATTAGCATTATTACAAAGGTCATTAATGCCAGAAGCACCCGAAGTGCGATCGCTAGTGATAATGGCTCCAATGTGGTGATAAATAAACTAGACCATCTAAGATCGCTTATTTTATAAGAATATAGGCTAAAAACCCCGGAATTGATCCCTAAAAATCCCCAAAATTCTTAGGAGCAATCAATGTCTTTTCAGGCGGGGATGAAAGCTGTAAGAGGGGATTTATCCCCCAGTGA
>NZ_VILC01000009.1:89222-177534 GCF_009712065.1 Aphanizomenon sp. UHCC 0183
TCATTGATTACCCGTCAAAATAAATTTGACAGACCACTAGACAAATCAGAATTTTGAAACTTTCTCGTTTCAAGTTAAACAGGACTTGCAGTAATGCAACTACGGTCGGGCAGACCGAAAGTTAACGCTTGGGGAGAGTCCCACCTCTGGGTTAGACAACGCAAGGAATCTAGTTTAAGTGGTCTCGTCGAACCAAGAATCCCCGCGTCTTGAGACCGGGGAGTGTCAAAATTTGACATTGGGGAACTTCCGCTTCCTAGTGAGAAAGTTCCCTGTTCTCTAGCAACTGACTAATGACTAATATAATGTGGCGACAAGATGAAATTATTGAACTGGAAATTACTGATTTAAGCGACACTGGGGATGGTGTGGGACGCTTTGAACAGAGGGTGGTTTTTGTTCCTGATACTGTTCTGGGCGATCGCCTACTTGTCAAACTATTCAATGTTAAGCCAAAATATGCCTATGGTCAGGTGCAGGAATTATTGCAAGCCTCGCCTCAACGGGTGCGTCCCAGTTGTATTGTCGCTGATAAATGTGGTGGTTGTCAGTGGCAACATATCAATTATGACTACCAATTAATCGCCAAACACAATCAAGTAACTCAAGCCTTAGAAAGAATTGGCGGTTTTGTGAATCCACAGATAGATCCAGTCCTGGTAACTGCTGCATCCTTTGGCTATCGCAACAAAGTCACCTATCCTATCGGTAGGTCAGCCACAGGTCATGTCCAAGCTGGATATTATCACAAAGGTACTCATAAATTAATCAACTTGAATCAATGCCCCGTCCAAGACCAGCGATTAAATCCCCTATTAGCTGAAGTAAAATTGGATATTGAAAAGCAAGGTTGGTCAATTTATGACGAAACCCGGCATAAAGGCTTAATTCGCCACTTGGGTTTACGCATTGGTCGTCGCACAGGAGAAATGCTCCTAACTTTGGTCGTCAAAGATTGGAATTTACCAGGAATTGAAACCCAAGCACAGCAATGGTTACAGCGTTATCCTGAGTTAGTTGGTGTGTCACTTAACCGCAATAGCGATCGCACAAATGCTATATTTGGATCAGAAACCCGTTGTCTAGCTGGAACCCCCCACCTCCAAGAAAAATTCGCCGGACTAGATTTTCAAATCGGCCCAGATACATTTTTCCAAGTGTACACAGAAACAGCCGAAGCACTCCTAGCAGTAATTCAGTCAGAACTGAACCTACAAGGAGATGAAATCCTCATTGATGCCTATTGTGGTATAGGAACATTAACTTTACCCCTAGCCAAACAAGCACGGCACGTCACAGGGTTAGAATTGCAATCAACAGCAGTACAACAAGCGACTATCAATGCCAAAGAAAATGGAATCAATAATGTCACATTCCAAGTAGGCGCAGTAGAAAAGATTCTCCAGAATTTGGAAATTATCCCAGATGTCGTCTTACTTGATCCGCCCCGCAAAGGATGTGAAGCTAACGTTATTAAAACATTAAGAAACCTGAAACCATCTCGAATTGTTTACGTCAGTTGTAAAGTAGCCACCCTCGCCCGTGACCTCAAGTTACTTTGCGAAGATGGGCTATATAAACTCACAAGAGTGCAACCTGCCGACTTTTTTCCTCAAACTGCCCATGTAGAAGCAGCCGCTTTTCTAGTCCTGTCGGAAAATGATCAGAATAGTTAATTCTTTCCAAAAATAAAAATCAGAAATTTGTACTCTAGTGGATACTCATAATGGTAAAATGGAATTACATAAAAATAGAAACTCATTTTGTTTTAAAGAAATCGAAGCTGTATAGAATCTGAAGGAAGAGATTAAATTGTGTTAAATACAAACTAGCAGCTAATCAGAGCGTCCTGCCCATTCTGTTTAAAAATAGCAATTCTTATTCATCTAGCAAATGAACGGATTGACTTTAGCAAGTTGTACATCAACAATATGAATTCTCATTCCCAGTTATCGGCCAAGAGCATTTTTATAAATTTAGTTTTACAGACTCAAGTTTGAAGGCAGCATGACTACCTAATTTTTATCAGAATGCCTGAAAAAGCTTTCCTGATGTCTAGCTAAATAAAAGCTACGGGGTTTCTCTTGTGATTACCATTTCTCTTCGTCCAGTTGGGCGTTATTGGGGGACAATTAGTTTTGCCTCCACCCTCTATCTTTGTCCAATCCTAGATTTACTCTTGAACGATATTCCCGTAAAATTACAATCGGAACTACGACTAGGACTCCAGGAAGCCCTAGTCAACGCGGCTAAACATGGGAACAATCTTGATCCCGGCAAATTAGTCGTAGTTCGGTTCTCATTAATAGATAATCAGTATTGGTGGATTATCTCAGATCAGGGCAGCGGTTTCACACCCTCCCTCGAAGATCATAGTGATCCCGATGACTATTTACCACCAGACGAAGCAGAAAGTGGGCGGGGTATGTCCTTACTGTATCAGATTTTTGATCAAGTGAAATGGAATGGCAAAGGGACAGAACTTACCCTTTGTAAGCAAGTAGAAAGCCGTCGGTTACTATCTTTGCGAAGATAAGAGGGAACAGGGAACAGGGAACAGGGAACAGGGAACAGGGAGCAGGTGAGAGCTATTTCTTTATTACCTCGCGCTGATGTCCATGCGTGGGGCAAGGAGGGGCGGAAATTGACTTATCTAGCCAGCCTACAGCCTGTTCTAGCCTAGCCTGTGCTTCTTGGGGTTCATTTTTGACCAAAAACACCATTGCGGCGGCTGCCTGTTCACTAGCGCGAGCATTGCGGTTAGACTTGAGCCGATGCCAATCATCGGGAGAGATACTCAACCGTTCCATGAGTGCCTGTGCTAGTTCTAGAGTGCTGATTTCATTTAGTTGATTAGTTTGTGACATAAGACTAAGTGCCGAGTTAAGAGTAAAAGTTATGATTTAATCATCATAGCTAATGAACAATCACCAATGACTAATTTAGAGGAAAATCCCCAGCCAGATTTTGCACAGGAATTGGTAGAAGTAGAAACTTCACTACGGTTATTAAAAGATAGATATGCTCAAGTGCAAAAAGATCAACAACAAAAGGCACAATGGCAACAAGAATTAAAAAATTTAAAGGAAAATAGAAAGCAGACTCCAGAAATTAAAGCCGAGTTAAATCGCCTTCAAAAACAATTAGAAGTATTAGAAATCAACTTAGAAAGCCAGTTGTTTTCTTGGGTAAGTCTGAAAAGACCTTTTTGGCAAGCTACTCGTTTTGGCGGTTTAGGTGTTATTATAGGTTGGTTATTAAAATCTTGGGTTGGTTGATTTAAAAGATCCCCGACTTCTTTAAGATCCCCGACTTCTCAAAGATCCCCGACTTCTTTGAGAAGTCGGGGATCTGAAATTCTTTAAAAAATACAAATTGTAGAAAATGCTAAATCCTCGTATTGCAGAAATATTAAGAAGTGGTAAACCAGAACAAACTTTAGTAGTCCAAGGTTGGGTAAGAACAAAGCGCGAATTAAAAGGATTTGCATTTTTGGAAGTTAATGATGGTTCATCTTTGGGTAATTTACAAATTGTCATTAATCAAGATTTACCAGACTATCAAGGAATATTAAAACAGATCAATACAGGTGGTTCTATAGAAGTATCAGGAGTCCTAGTAGCTTCTCAGGGTAAAGGACAAAGAATAGAATTAAAAGCAGATACAGTGAAAGTATACGGAGATGCTGATCCTGATACTTATCCTCTGCAAAAGAAACGCCATTCCTTTGAGTTTCTCCGAACCATAGCCCATTTACGTCCGCGAACTAACTCCTTTGGTGCAGTATTTCGAGTCAGAAATGCTTGCGCGACTGCTATTCACCAATTTTTTCAACAACGGGGGTTTTTATGGGTACATACTCCCATTATTACCGCGAGTGATTGTGAAGGTGCGGGTGAATTATTTAGTGTGACTAATTTCAATTTAAAGAATGTTCCTAAAACAGAAAACCAAGAAATTGATTATAGCCAAGACTTCTTTAGTAAACCTGCATATTTAACAGTCAGTGGCCAATTAGAAGCCGAAATTATGGCAATGGCTTTTACTAATGTCTATACTTTTGGTCCCACATTCCGGGCTGAAAATTCTAATACTTCTCGACACTTAGCCGAATTTTGGATGGTTGAACCAGAAATGGCTTTTTGTGATTTAGAAGGTGATATGGATTTGGCTGAAGAGTTTCTCAAACACATTTTTAAATATGTGATGGAAACCTGTCCTGAAGACATGGAATTTTTTAATGAACGGATTGATAATACTGTTTTAGAAACTGCCAATAATATTATTAACAATCAGTTTGAACGATTGACTTATACAGAAGCAGTCAAACTTTTAGAAAAAGCTGATGTTAAGTTTGATTACCCTGTGAGTTGGGGTGCGGATTTACAATCAGAACATGAACGCTATTTAGCTGAACAATTGTTCAAAAAGCCTGTTATTGTTACAGATTATCCTGCCCAAATTAAAGCCTTTTATATGCGGTTGAGTGACGATGAAAAAACCGTCCGCGCTATGGATATTCTCGCACCGAAAATAGGCGAAATTATTGGTGGTTCACAACGGGAAGAAAGACTTGATGTTTTAGAAAAACGGGTATTAGCACAGGGTATGAAACCAGAGGATTTGTGGTGGTATTTAGATTTACGTCGTTATGGTACTGTTCCCCACGCTGGTTTCGGTTTGGGGTTTGAAAGATTGGTGCAATTTATGACGGGTATGGGAAATATTCGGGATGTCATTCCGTTTCCTCGCACACCACAAAGTGCGGAGTTTTAATTAGGGTTTGCTGAAAAAGTTGTCTGTGAGGGCTAGGAGTCAGGAGTCAGGAGTCAGGAGTCAGGAGGAAGAATTAGAAGGAGCAAAGAATAGGACATCAAATCTTCAGGCATCTATTGACATTTCCCGACAATAGGTTCATAATATTACATATGTATACGAGAGTTTTGTAGTTAATTTAAAGTCAATAAATATTTTGAGTAACTGTAATGGTTCCGAATAGACTTGAATGGCTACAAAGAAAATAAACCTTTCCTTAGAAAACTTGGTAGTTCTAGAGAAAATTTGGGTATTGAACTCGTTGATAGACGATCAAGAGCCTTAGAATTATGTTCTAAGGCAATGTGGGATACCACCTTCACTAACTCAGTTGGTGATGTTATACTGGATATTCACGATATCTCAGATGTCGGCGAATGTCTCGGTTAAAAGTATCAGATAAGAAACGTCTCTTCTATCCTCCTGGATTATAAATTATCCAAGGTTTTAATTGGCGATCGCACCATTTACCCGCAACTAACTCTGTCACTAAAGGTGTGATCATAAATTTCGCAGGAAACCCCCCCAATACATCCACTCGCACACAAGAATAAGGCTGTTTACTCTCAAAACCACTCCCACTCCGTCCCACATACAACAGCGAATCAGCAACCTTGCGAATGGAAAGATCCCCATTATTATTGAAGGTTTCCAGCAATTCTCTTCCTTCTTGACGTTGACGACGAAGACGACGACCACTACCACCGGCAATAATATAATTAATATAAGAATCTGCGTGTCCCGTATTCACAGTTTGCAAATGCTCAAAACAATGAGCGTGTCCGCTGAATATTATATCTACTATTGGGCGTTTTTGAGTTATATTACCTAAACTTTTTGCCACCTCATCAAAAACATCCCGTAACCGATGACGAACCGCTAAAGTTTGCCTTTGATTCCATTTACTACCTTCTGTCACATAAGGTGGATGATGGAAAAATATTACCCGTCCTCTAACTGCGTCATTCTGCCAAGATGAAATTAATCTCTCTTTTAACCAATTCAATTGTTCAAAATCAACATTAGTATTAGTATGAGACTCTAATTGCTTTTCAATATCAATTTTTACCTCATTAATTTGGTCTAATTTTGCCCCCAGTTCAGCCAATAATTCCGCGTCATCAGACTTTTCAGGATTGAGTTTGTCACATTCCGTCAAAATCCGTAACTCTTCTTGGTCAATTTCCTGACGACGTTGCCCTAATTCCCGACGGAAATCATCCCCAGCTTGGTTATGAGGTAAAGGATCTGGAGTATTGAAAGTATTAGAATCTAAGGCAAAAAAGTCAATACCACCGTAACAAAAATTATAATACCGATTGGGTAAACGAGTAAAATTCCCCGGTTGATAACGCAAACATTTACCAGTACCAGTTTGAGCGTTGTAATGCTGTTTTAAATATCCTTCTAAGTCACTTGGAGAAACTGCCGCCAAATAATCTAAAAATGCTCTAGCATAAGCATCACCTTGATTTGAACCATGCCAACCAATCTCAATATCTTTATAACGCAACATCCGCCGCAAAGGCAAAGTTGGACCAGTTAACAACCGATAGAGTAAAGGCACATCATAGTAATCATGATTCCCCAGCACTGGTAAAATCGGCAACTTAAATACCATCTGATCATAAGCAATATTTTGAGGCTGATGACCACCAACCAAAAATTCCCGATAAGGTTCAATAAAATTAGCTGGGTAATATTCACGAGAACCCACCATATAAATCACATCACCAGTGTGCAGCACAAACCGGCAATCATTACCATGATTTACCATCATTTTGGCAACTTCCCGTTGGGGATGGTGTCTAGAATAGGACTTAGTGCCAGTATCACCCATCACCATAAACGAAAAATCTGGACTTTCTGAGTTGCCATCATCTATCACCATGCAGGTTTGGTCAATTCCCTGCTGTAAAATACTCGAATGCTGCCAGCGCACCCGTTGTTTCATCTTTTGAATTTTGACAGAAATCGGTGGTTCAGAAATCAATTTCATAGGAAATAATATTGTCAGAAATGGCTAACGCCACGCTACGCTATCAGGATATCCAGGATTTAAGGATTAACAGGATTACGGCTTAAATTAGTCCACGCAGGTGGACTTTGTTTGTGTAGAAGTAACTTCTAGTACAACACGGCGTAAATAAAACAACCATTCTCAATCGCCAAAAAGCCTATACTGTCTGTATTTTGACTTTTGACTTTTGACTTTTGATTTCCGCCCTGCGGTACTAGTCGCCTAATATTGATAAACTAGCGAAAACCTGTTTCACCAATTGCTGAGTTTTATTTTCTAACTGTTGCCAATCCACATCCCCATATTCATCAATTAAGCTAGTATCAATATTAACTGCTGTATTTTCTGGACTATAATTCAGAAAACATAATTGATAACACAAATCCCACAAATCTAGATTGACTTGTTCCCCATGACGTTGTAAAAGCAAGTGATATCCTGGATGGGGCATAGGTAAACTCGCCAGAGTTTTTCTAATTTCCTCCGCTTGTATGGGTGTTGCGGTTTCTATTTCTTGTACCAACTGAGTTACCAAGGCTTTGGTTTCATCAGGGGTATTAGCAGGCCAAGTTAATACATCTTGATAAGTACCTTGCCAATCAGATATATCCAACTGCTTGCGAAGATTATCAATCACACGAATGAACGCAGGTTGCATCAAGATTTCAGCTTGTTGCCATGAGGTAGAATTAGTTATCTTAGGTGGCATAGCTAGTCAATAGGGATACTGATATAGAAGGAGTCAGGAGTCACCGATTCAGGAGTTAAGAGTTAAGAGTCTCTTACCATAAGGCTTTTACTATAGATTCTGTATCTCATTTAAGTACATACCGCTGTAGTAAAACTAGTAGTTCGTCAAATTTATTTTGACGGGTAATGAGCGGAAAAAACTTCTGTTCTTCCCTCCCCTGCCCCCGGTGCCTCTCTTCTCCCCCTGCTTGCCTTCACCCGTCATTTTCGGGTTGACAGACTACTAGCAATTTGGTTCAATAAAAAAACTATACTTGATAGCGATCGCCAAGGCATACTCAAAACGGTTAGGAAATGGACTTTTGTAGTAGTAGGGGTAAAGCAAAGGCTCATTGGTGTCAACTTAGGTTACAGATGGCTTATTTGTTTGGCTTCCACACCCGCCAGGGAATAAATTCCCTGTCTCATAGCTCAAGTCCGTTAAAACGGACTAATGAATTTTCCTAGTATTTAGTCATCTTTTAGATGACTTTCGCTATTAGCAAGGAACTTGAGTTCCTTGCGGGATGAAGATTTTGCGTTAAGTTGACACCATTAAGCTTTTGCTTTACCCTCCTGGTTGAAACAAGGAAACTCTTCTTCTTCCCTCCTGACTCGGTGACTCGGTGACTCGGTGACTCGGTGACTCCTAATACAATTTAAATCTTTTCTCAAGATACCTGATTTCAGAAAGAGAAATTTGGAGATATTGACTACTAGCGGGAAAATTAAGCTGTAA
The DNA here is from genome assembly GCF_009712065.1 of Aphanizomenon sp. UHCC 0183. Taxonomy (NCBI): domain Bacteria; kingdom Bacillati; phylum Cyanobacteriota; class Cyanophyceae; order Nostocales; family Aphanizomenonaceae; genus Aphanizomenon; species Aphanizomenon sp. UHCC 0183. The sequence continues at coordinate 97,526 of NZ_VILC01000009.1, forward strand.
AGCTGGAGAGGGAAATTATGATAGGCAAATTACTAGATCATCGCTACCAAGTCATTCGCGTCTTGGCGACAGGGGGATTTGGTCAAACCTATATTGCCCAAGATACCAGACGGCCAGGCAATCCCATCTGCGTGGTTAAACACCTGAAACCAGCTAATTCTGACCCTAACATCTTTGTTACTGCTAAACGCCTGTTTAATAGCGAAGCAGAAACGTTAGAAAAATTGAGTAACCATGACCAAATACCCAGACTTCTTGCCTATTTTGACGAAAATAAGGAATTCTTTTTAGTCCAAGAATTTATTGACGGTCATACTCTCAATGAAGAACTTATCCCCGGACAGCCTTGGAGTGAAGCCCAAGTCATGCAAATGCTGCTGGAAATCTTGAGTATTTTAGAGTTTGTTCACCAGGAAGGTGTGATTCACCGCGACATTAAGCCAGATAATATTATTCGCCGTGCGGCTGATTATAAATTAGTTTTAGTAGATTTTGGTGCAGTTAAACAATTGCGATCGCCCTTGGTGGTGGTCGGCGGACAGCAAACAGCTACAGTAGCCATTGGCACGCCTGGGTATATGCCTACAGAACAGGGACAAGGTAAACCCCGTCCTAATAGTGATATTTACGCTTTAGGGATTATCGCCATTCAGGCATTAACGGGAGTCCCAGCTAGTCAATTACAAGAAGATCCAGATACAGGGGAAATTAACTGGCAACATTTAATTCCTGTGAATCCTGGTCTAGTCGCAATTTTAACGAAAATGGTGCGTTACCATTTCAAAGAACGTTATCAAACAGCAACGGAAGCTTTACAAGCTTGTCAAGAGTTGGTAAATATCACCCCCGAACTTGCCCAACCTTCCGTATCTCCTCAAATTATTTATCAATCTCCGCAAAATCTAGCTTCAAGATTTACACAGAAAACAATGGCGGTTTCGCCCGCTAATCATGTTCCTGTTCAACCTGCACCTCAACAATATATTCCCCAAGAATCTAATAAACCAGATCCTTTACCTTTATTAATTGGCATATTATTAGTTGGTAGTGTAGCCGCTTTATTTACAAATGTATATCCCAATTTTAAGAATTTAACTGGTAATCCAACAGGAGAAAAAACCAAATTAACAAATAACTGTATGGCTGTAGTTGCGGCTAATTCTAATATCCGTTCTGAACCTAGTGCCATCAATTCTGATAATATTTTGAAAACCTTGGGTGCAGCCAGTGAATTTGAGGTGACAGGTAAACGCACAAACCGAGGTTGGGTAGAAATTAAACTGTCATCTGGACGTTTAGCATGGGCGCATTCTGATATTATTGCTAATAATGAAACATGGATTTCTTGCCGTCGAGATAAAGGTTTGGCTATGCAAACTGTAGATGATAGTTCTTTAATTGCATCTCGTCCAGTTCCCCAAGTTTCAGCAACATCTGCTGTAGTACCTTCTCCAGTAAAACCATCCCCACCAGCCATTGAAGATAAGACAAAAACGGTGGCAAAAGCTCGACAAAAGTTTGAATCAGGAGATTTACAAGGAGCAATTTCTCTGTTAAAATCAACTTCAGGAAATGCTGTTTCTAGCATTAAAGAAACCGTTGATACTGTTAATCAATGGCAGAGTGATTGGGCAAAAGCTGAAGCGTTAGCTAAAGATATTAATAAAGCTATTGATAATGGTCAATGGGATGAAGTTTTAGCTTATCGAGATCATCCAGAAAAGCTCCCGAATATTAAATACTGGCGTGATAAATTAGAACCAATGTTTAAACAAGCTGCTGATAATGTTGCTAAACAAGCATTACCCCAGGAAAATAAACCAACTCCTTCCGCAACACCAAAAGATGGGGTTTAAAACACTAGATTATTTAGTAATTTTCTAAGTAATCGAAGCTTGTTTAATTTTACAACTTGTGTCCAGCAAACTTTGATAAACTGGAAAAATTGAGAGTGATCATTGATTGCGATCGCTCTATTAATCAATGTGATGATTTATAAAGATAAATTATATTCTTTTAATCAATTAACCCATCAAGAATTTCAGGTTTTGATTAAGTAAAAATATAGTCCGGCCATCAATGGAAAGCTGATGATACCACAGTAAAAGCTGAAGCGATTTGGAGGACGTAAATAGCTAATACTTTCTAATATATAGCCAGGAAGTTCAGCTAGGGGGGTTTCCATTGACATATCGGTGTGACTACCAATAAAGAATTTGAGTGGTAGTACAAGAATTAGGTTAAAGATAAAGCGAACAATAGATGTTATGGCTGTCGTAAGAGTATAGCCTATACCATCGCTGGGAGTGAGTTCAAATTGGCTATTATAGTTAGTGTAATTATCACCAATTCCAATCCCTCCTAGTGCTAGTCTGGACATAACAGAAGCAATGGCAAAAAAGATATAAGCTATGATTGGGATGATTAGTATGACTACACCTACACATATCATCAAGATAAGATAACAGAAAATCCAGATAATATATGCTAACCAGCCAAACCAAGATATGAAGCCTAGAATAATGTCTTTAAGCTGGGAAATTTTCATAAATTGAATCCTTTCCTTTAACAGATATTGCTGGTAATGTTAGGCTGATAAACTTTTAATTTCGATTAGGTTTCAAGTAAGAATTCAGGAGTCAGGAATCAGAAGTCATAATGCTTATTAAATCAAGAATAGCGAGAAGCAAGATTTTATCAAAATCATCAAAGTTGACTAAAAAGCCTTTACTCTCCTCAACCGTAGGTCTGCATAGCGTCCTCTGTATTCTCTATCCTGAATACTTACGGTTTCAACTCCTATTTTCCTGTCAACTCTCTAACTCGCTTTTGAATCAAGCTGTGTTTTTCTACCCCTTCAAAAGCATAGCGATTGTAACCATTGCGAGTAATTAAATCTTCCAAATAGCGAACCCGTTCTTGAGAAGATGGGTGAGTTGAAGCATAACTTTGACTACTAGAACCATAGCGTTCCTGTAGAGTTTGCATAAAGCCACGCAAACCATCAGCAGCATAACCATAACTAGCTATAGCGCGAGAACCAATAATATCAGATTGGCGTTCATTACCACGACTATAATCTCTACTTACCAAAGTAGTAAAAAAGTTTCCAAAGGGAATAACTGCCTTTAAATTAGCTAGTAAGCTGTCGTTGGCAATACGTTGATAGCCATGAGAAAGAACCGCATGGCCAACTTCATGACCAATTAAACCTGCTAATTCCGCTTCAGAGTTGGTATTAAGAATAGACCCAGTGTTGATAAATACTTTACCTCCTGGTAAAGCAAAAGCATTGAGGGAATCATCTTGGACGACATAAAACTCATAATTAAATTCACTTCGTCCCATCAACTTAGCAATATCCTGACCAATGGTATTGATATAACTTTGAACTATTTCATCTTCTACCAAGGGTAATTTTTGTTTATATCCATTAGCAAATTGCGCTCCCATTGCTGATTCACCTTTCAGCATCAATTGGGCAAGTTGTACAGATTGAAAAGCACTAGATTTAAAATCTCCTGTCAAGAAGCCACCAAGACCACCCAAAATTGTTGTAGTAATAATTTGATTATTCAGATCACCACGAAACCGCCCAAAATTTTTGTCAGCAATATTTACAAATTCCGCCTTTTCTGAATGCTTGGAATTAACAATAGCAAACTGACGAGCAGCAATAGAAGCTTCTAACCACTGTTCATCAGCTTCTAAAGTTTTAATTCTTGCCTTAGCCACATCTGGATTATAGGGAAATAAACTAGAGGCTCTTTCTAAAACTTCTCGTGCTTCTTTTGGCTTATTATATGTTTCCAATGCTTGCGCGAGTAAGATATGACCAGGTACAAATTCAGGATTTTTTTCGCTTAACAATTGTAGTGATACAAATATTTTACTTTTTAACCCCTGCTGCAAACCTGCTTGTGCATTGCGCCAACTCACTTTACCTCCAGGTGACAATTGTTCTGGATCTGTTATAGGTTCTAGGAAATTGCTATTTTTGCTATCTTTCGCAAAAGGTTTTTTAACTTGACGATAAAGTTTTTCTGATTCTGTTCTTTTTCCCTGTTGGTAGAGTCTATCAGCTTTAACTAAAGTTTCAAATTCTTTCTGGGAGTATTGGCTAGATTTGTTAGTATTGGCACTGATCAGATAATCTTTGAAATCATTTTCAGGAAGTTCATCTAAATTATCTTCAACTACCCTCAAATTATACTTACCTTGGTTTTGAGGTTGATAGCTATTGACAACTACACGATAAGTATTTTGTTTGGGTAAGGTAACATGAAGAAATGAATTAGAACTATCTTCTCCCTGGTCGTCATTTTCAGCCAATTTGTTACCTTCGGCATCAAGCAGCATCACATAGGTGTCAAAATCTTGACTTTCTAAGTAAATTTTGATTGATTGATTTTTAGAACCAGAAAACTTGTATTGATCATACAAACTGCCATCATCAGTAATTACTGAATCACCTGATTTGAGGTTTCCTTGTTTTTGTAGTAATGTGGCTACAATCTGTGATTTAGATTTAGTGAAATTTGTAGTATCTTCAAGTTTATTCCCTACATTTTCACCTTGAAATAGTTTGTGATGTTGAAAGATTGGTGACTTATGGATGTTTTGTGATTTAGTTGTGGGAGTAGCTGCTACCGATGGCGATATGGATAGGATTAGGTTGGGTAGTAGTAAGCTGGTGCTGGTGAATAGAATACAGCCGAATAGAGTAAGAAGGGAATTGCGTAAGAGTTTCATAATTATTGATTACTCCTGATGTTTTAGCGAAAATAGTTAATATTTATTAGCTCACTAGTTTTATTTACATATACTGCAAATAAAATGATCACACTCATCAACCTTGTAAGAATAGCCCTAACATTATTTCTGGTTTAATAACTGGGCAACTCGATTAATTGCCTTGTTGCGAACTCCCGGAGCCTAGATCCCGTGTATTCTCGTAGCTATTCTCAATCGGATTTGTATTTTTCGAGGTGACCAACTGAAACTTTAGCTTTTAGTATACTTTATGCCACCATGCTACATATTGAAGATAAGGCTTCCAAACTTCAAATTCCTTTGGATTAGGCTCTCCAAAAAATTCAGTACCTTGAATCGTAACAGCAAATCCCACACCTATGCCTAAAGATGCTAAGTTGTGTACTATTGCATCTTGTCGATAAGCTTTTGCTTCTTTATATTTCCCATCACGTCTTGAACGAATATCATTACCTTGTAGATACTTTGTCCATTCAATATTTATTAGCTGAAAAAGAGGATCATAAGAAAAACCACGCCCTCTCAGATAAGCAACAGCGTCATTTTCTGTTTGAAAGGTTCTATCGAAAACACGAGCAGGGCGAGGATCAACAAGGAGAATTTCATAGGGATTACTTCGATTATTGTCCTCATTTATTTCAGGGATGAGATTGTCTTTATCTAATTGAGCAATAATAGATGCATCTCCAAATAAATCCCAACTCTGGTTAAATTCAAGCTTTACGGGAATTGAAACTTCCTGACCAGGTTTGAGAGAAACGATTGGAACAGATTTTAGCTCTTCAATTTTGGAAGTACGGACAACCCCATTTATAAAATCTTTCTGGAGTTGTATCGAGAGGTTGGATGAAGGAGCTTCTGAATTACCTTGATTCCTTACTGTCACAGTTACAACAGCAGTAAGATTGACTGCCCATCCATTCTCATCCTTACTTCGGACAGCCTTAGCCCAATCCGGCCGCCGTAAGTTATTTGGCCAACCAACAATTCCAGGAATAATATTTTCCCATTTTGTGATAGCAATAGCAAGGTCGGGAGCAAGGTCAGGAGAACCACCAGAACAAGATATTACATACCACCATCTGGTATTTACATTGTCATTTCCAATTAACTTCACCCCTACATACTCTGCACTAGCTGGTAAATCAAAACTTCTAGTTCCCGGACCAGATTGAGGACCTATTGGCGGAGGAATTAGTTTACCATCAAAATATAATTCTATTATGTCGGGAATTTCAAAAAATTCAAATTTTAGGTTGACTTTTCTATTTGCACCTTTAGCAACTTGAAATAGATCAGTTCTAATTTCACTACCTCCACTTACACGCTGTTCTTCACACTGTACAGGAGGTCTACAATTTACCTCTTGTAACATTGGGTTTTTGGTACTAATATTACTTTTGATTGCTCCAGAACCAAAGGATATTGCCCAACCAACAGATTTAGTAATTGGGGAATTACTGGTGGTTAATTTGTTTCCCCATTGACCTAGATTATCTGATATACCATTGAGTGATGAACTCACCGCAGCTTGACAAGCTGATTCTGAAGTTTTAGCTAATAAATTAGCGTCCTTATTATTTGGATTATTTCCTATATTCTTGTTCATCTTACTTCTTTCTTGGCTAACAAATATATTTTTATCAATAAATTCATTTTGGGAGATTTGCACTGTTTCTACTGTTTGACCTTGGGGAGATTTGATTACAGCTTGTCCTGCGGAAAAATTAGCTGTTGTCCCGTCTGATAAAGTTATTTTAGATAAAGAATTATTAGCAAAGGTAATTTTAAATTTATTGAGTACAGATTTTATTTTTTCTGGATTAACGATTAAACTATCTGTGCTAGTTAAACTGCTAAAATCAATAGCTGATACTTTCTTATATTCAACTTCAAATAGCTGAAAGCTCCTAGAACCTGGAACATTAAAAGTATATAACTGTTCTGCTCCTGTAGATGGGGATACTAAAAGAATTTCCTGTTTACCTGAACTATAAGGTATTTGACTACTGATGCGGAAATCTTTAGGTAAAGCATTTTGTAGATATAAGTTAGTTTCTGCTGGTCTAATAATGGGAGGTATGGCAAGTTGTGATGGTAGTTTATGCTGAAAATCATCCTCTTGTTTTGTGGGTAAATCTTGATTTATTGTCAAAATTTTATTACTACTAATATCAGTTACATTGCTATTTGAAATAGCAGCTTCAACTCGACCATCATTAAAATTGATGTAACAAGCTGCGGAGTTGGAATTTAGCAAAATACAGAGAGAAATAGGGATAATTTTTTTAAGCCAATTTTCTCCTAAGATAGCTATAAAGCTGATGAGAGTAATGAGAAATAAACGCCACTTACGCATGATTTGTATTTGGGGATGATTTTGTGACTAAAGTGATTAAACTGTCATTGTCGTTTATATTGCTGAATCTTAAAATTACACTTTTGATAAATCCTAAATACCATAATCTATATTTTCACAAATTACACCCTTTGTACTAATTGCTTCAAACTTCCTTGTTTTCAGATTAGCACGCCAAGCTTTTTGAATTTGCCTAAAATATTCAGCGTCTTGAATTTTAGCAACTGCAATTATTGAAGAATCACGAATACCGTTACGCAGACAGAGATGATGTCCACCAATTAAAGTGTAGGATTTGTTCATTTTAGGAACATTGAATACATCCAAAACTAACCTTCTGTCTCTATCTACAAACATTTCAAACCACAACATTTCCTGAGTTCCCTTTTTAACACGACTGATTCCATATACGCTGAGTTTTGGATATTCAACATCATCAGCTACCCAACCACCAAAATATTGAATACCCTTGGGGTGGTCAAGGTAGGCTGGAAGGGTGTAAGGAAGACGGGGACCAAGGTAGCGGAGTCCAATATAACTCCGATTATTGTCCTTTTTTGAATTGACTCGATTAGTATTTTTTTGAGCGTAAACTGGTAGTAAATTAACACCAAATAGGATTAAAAACACGCTCAAATTTAATAGTATTTTGCTTTTCATGTACTTATTTCCTCTATGATCATTATATTTACAGGTTGATTTCAGTTCCTATGTTTATCAGATTCTTCAAAAAACGAAAAAGTTTTATTGGATTTTAAACATCGCTGCATTTCTTTACTATTTGTATTTCCGCCACCTCTGTCAATTTCAATGCTAGAAAGTGCCATAAAATCACCATAATGAATTGCATCTGATGTTAGTTGCATTAAATAAAAAGGATCTTTTGACAAACCTTTTCTTGTAACAGATTCCAGTTTATAAAAACTTAGGTATTTGGGGTCACGAATGACAGAAGAAACTGTTCTACCATAGCGACTCATACCTTCATAACAAATACGATTTCCTTTGATAGCAATTTGAATACCAATCGAGCCACGAAAATAAAATCCGGGTTTTAGTGGTTGGGAATAAGCAGGATCAAAAAGCCGACAAACAATTAAATTTCCCTCTTTTAACGGGTTAGATTCACTATGTCTAATAACTTGATTATTGTTTTCTGTCTTGATAAATTTACCACTTCTATAGTAACGGTCTTGTTGAATTTGTAGTGAATTCATATCATTACAGTTGACGATAACTTCACTTTCTAGTAATTTTCGTTTTGCGAGATTTTTCTCAGACTCTATATACTCTCCTACAAAATCTGCTGGTGTAATTAATCTAAGGTATTTATATTTGCTATTTCCTAATTTTGTAACTGTTCCTAAATCAACATAGGAAAATATAGCTTGGGAATTAAATTTACTTTCATTGACGAAATCTGCTCGTGCAAAAGGACTAGCGTTAGCTACATTTATAGAAGTATCAAGGGTAAAACCTGTCATTAGACATTGTAATAAAAGTGATGTTTTTATCATTAGCTTATTCATGATTTAATAGTTTATGGATGTGATTTTTAAAGTAACCAAGGATTAATATTTACCAACAGAATGTTTGTCCCCACTTTAATGATGTATCTTGATTTGGGTCTATTATTACAGTGTCAAATGCTTTAAATTTACCGTCTCGCATTAATCCAAAAGCGATACTACAACTTGGAGCGAATGTACTTGTGAAAACAACTGCACCAATTGAACTACATTTAGAGATGATATCTTGGCTAATATTTTTCATGAATTGTTTTGAGTTTTCAACCTTTTTGATACCAGTTTCTACAGCACGACCTTTACGTTCAGGTCCAGTGAGATAAAAAACATATTCAATAGGTCGTCCTTGTGGAAAATCGGAATAATATTCGTTAAGATTCTTTGTATAAGCCTGGTAAATTAAGACATTAGGAATTTTTTGTAAACGACTTGTGGCATTAGCAACTGCCTTTTTACACTCTACATCTGTATCTTTTGCTTTTACGGTTGTTTGTAATACTAAGGGTAATATTGATGTAACTAATACAGTTGTTATTGTTAAATTGATAAACAAGTTTTTCATTTTTCTCCGTCCAATAAGTCGTTATTAGCTGTTATCTAAAGGCAACCTATGTATCCCCAATCGAGTTTTTTAGGTGCAACCTCCCAATCAATACATTTAAAAATGCCAATTGTGTTATTTCCTAATAATAGTCCGTAACTCTCAACATGATCAGTTCGGTATTCGTTAAATTCAACCATACTAATTGATGGACATTTATTAATAATGTCTGTGGCAATTGTAGTTAAGAATTTCTCAGAACTTAAGATAGATCCTGTTGCCGCACCAGTTAATCCAAATATATGGGAAAATGGACGATTTTTAGGATAGCTTCTGTAAGATTTAGAAATATCATATTTAATTGTCTTAACAATTTTGACTTTTCTGTTTTTCTGAATTTGGTTTTTAGCGGCTTGTAAAGCTGCATTACATTCAACAGAAAATTTTCTGTTTTGTGCTTGTGCTGATGATGAAAACAACAACATAATCTCGGCAATAATCAACCCAGTAGTAATGATTTGACGCACCTGCATATACTTATTATTTTATTTACTATTTGGATAGATGGAAAAGATTGTGAGAGCGATTGCGGTTATCTGTTATCAAAACAAAACATCGAAGTAAAAGACAGATGTTAGTAATATTGAAGTTCCGCATAATTTATTTAGTTATCTTTTAATTACAGAATGATTCTCCCCATTTGAGTTGTCGTCCAGATGAAACGTCTACATCTTGAAATTCATTGACTGTGCCATCAGGCATTAATCCAAAAATCCTTCCGCAGCCAGGAGATAAAACATTGCCAAAAGAAACTGAACTGACTGAATTACATTTGTTGATAATTTCTTGGCTAATAAATTTAAGAAATTGGGGTGAATTCTCAACCTTTTTAATACCGATTTCTATCATCCGTCCATTATGTTTTGATCCTGTTAAATAAAAGATATATTCAATAGGTCGCCCTTGTGGGAAGTCGGAATAATTCTCCTTATTATTCCTCGTCCAAACCTGCTCAACTAAGACATTAGGAACTTTCTGTAAACGATTTTTAGCATTAGCGATCACATTTCTACAATGTACCTCTGAATCCTGTGCTTTGACAGTTGTAGATAATGCCATTATATTTACTAAACCAAATACCAAAATTGCTGTTAATTGGCTAAATTTTCTTTGCATATTGTTAAACTCATTTACTTTTTAGTTAAGTAAACCTCTATTTATTAATCCCAAATCAATAGCACTAGATATCCGCAATAAGTTGATTTAACTCATTGATCATTTTTTTTGCATCCTCAGCTTCCCAAGGAAGATAAGAATAGAGAACTAATCCACCGCTCCCAGAGCCAACACCAATTGAAGTTCGGAATGCTCCAATGATAGTAGATGCTCCGAATAAAATAAGGAAAATTCCAATTGACCTAATAGCAGAAAGACCAATTAACAACAGTACAACGCCACCCAGAAGCGACATAAACTTCAACTCTGTTTTGGTTTTAACTCCTCCTATATTTCTTAAAGGATAGGTAACTGTGTCATTACCTGTAGGGATAAATAGGAAAACATTTGGCGCATTGACAATTAGCCTTTTATTAGTCAGCCAAAAATGCGATTTTAGGAAAAAAAGTAGTAGTGAATAACTGAATTCATATTCTTTCTGAACAGTCTCATCTTGCCCTAAAGCTGTATCTAGTTGCATTTTAAACTCCTTTAAATCTTAGAGCAATGAGGTATCACTTTTATCCATGCACATCATACTAAGTAATTTCTGATTTTTTCCAACTGTGCAGAAATACTCACAACTGTGTATAATACGGATGAACCGACAGAATACACACGATAAAATCATTACCCAGACAGTACCGTGAATATTGATAAGTTCCATACAGCACTTGATGAACTAACCCGCCAACAGCGACGAGTGTTAGATAAATTTTTATGTGGTGAAAAAGACCAACAAATTGCTGAATCTCTTAATATCAGTAGAACAACAGTTCGCAAACATATTGAATCTATATGTAAAGCTTTTGGGTTAAAAAATTTGGATGGAGAGCGTCTTTCTAAACGCACAGAACTGATCAGCTTATTTCATAAATACAAACCAGAATTAATTACCCAAAATATTCCCGTTACCACTCAACCAGAAACATCAAATCTACCAACCCTAATCAATGAATTTGTAGCTTATGATAGTGGATGGATAGGAAGAGATAATTTAATTACTAATCTCACTCAAAAATTACAAAGTAATTGTCGTTTACTTCTCTTAGTTGGACTAACAGGAATCGGTAAAACAGCATTAGCAGAACGGTTAAGTATTGATTTAAGTAGCAAATTTGATCATGATCCAGAAAAATTGTGTCGCAAAAATTTTGATGATAAAAATACACCTTCAGACTTTATAACTGTTGCAGTAAAATGGTTAGAAAATGCAGGAGAAAAGGTTTTACCAGAAGAAAAAAAACAACCACAGTCTTTACTCTTGCGGTTAGTTACATATTTTTGTGATCATCCAAATTTAGTCTTAATTGACTCTTTAGAATTGGTGCTAATGGGAGATGACAACACTGGATGGAGTGATTTTATTGATGAATGGTGGTGTCAATTTTTTGCTAGTTTATTATCAGCAGAAACTTGTCAAAGTCGTTTTATTATTACTTCTCAAGAATTACCCAACCAACTAGATCAAGCAGCATCACGTTATCCAAATTTCTCATATTTTCAGCGAGTTGATGGACTCTCAGAAATAGAACAATTTAATTTATTTAATAAAGTTGGTTTAGGTGACAATTTACCCTCTGTAGACATGAAATTGCTATTAAGAATAGGTAAAGCATACAAAGGACATCCTTTAGCATTAAGAACCATTGCGGGAGAAATTATTAATGATTTTGCTTCCCAAGTTTCCGCTTATTGGCAACAATATGGCCACGAAATTGAAGAAGTAGAAAAAGCCTTAGCAGAAGCTAGTCAAGGTATTATAGAATCAAAAGAAGATCAATGGAAATTAGATCGATATTCTATCGAGTTACGCAGAAAAGTCCAAAGTAGACTAGAGCAAACATTCAAAAGATTATCAGATCATGCCCATCACGCCTATATTTTACTTTGCACAGCTTCAGTATATCGTGTTCCAGTAAAAAGAAGTTGGTGGTTAAAACATTTAGAGTATAGAGGATATACAAATGAACAGCAAGAATTTGCACTACAAAATTTAAAAGATCGTTATTTAGCAGAAATTTCATTTGATCCAAATAATGAAATAATCCTGATAGGAATGCACAATTTAGTTAGAAGTGTTGCCATTAACCATCGTCAAAAATTATTTACACAAGAGTAATAACAAGAGTAATAAAATGGAAATTTCTTTACTACTAGGATCTATCGTACTGGAAAATATAGGCATTCAACCATCCAATCTTTTACAACAAGTTCCCCCACAACAATTAGATCATTATATTGCTGTCATTAACTACTTAACAGATTACCAAACTAATATTAATGCTAGTCATCGGCAAAAACTCGAAGGCTATCTACAAGCACTTTATCATCTTTGTGATGCTCAAGCATGGAAACCAGCTAGTGATATATTATCTATGAATTTAACGCCACCCAGTCAACAACAATTTCATCAACAATTAGGGATCTGGGGATGTTATTCAGAACTAATTCAATTATATAAAAATCTTCTGGGGAATTTAGAACCTGTAACAGAACTAGCTTATTTATGTGGTTTAGGCAATGTTTACTACAGTATTAGCAAATATTCTGAGTGTTTTCAATGTTATGAAAAAGGATTAGAAATAGCTATAGAACTAGATGATAAATATAACCAAGCGCAACTTTTAAATAATTTAGGTAACGTCTATTTAATGCAGAGCAATTATGATACTGCCATTGATTTTTATGAACAGGGTTTAACTATTGCCTATCAGCTTAAAAATTGTCATTTGCAAAACATTTTAAATACCAGATTAGGTTTAGCTTATATATATTTAGGACAATATCCTAAAGCTTTAAAATGTTATCAAAATGAATTAGTAAATGTGAGAGAAATAGGTGATCCTGAACAAGAATCTATAGTATTAACAAGTTTAGGACTGGTGTATATTTGTATGGAGGATTATGTCAAAGCATTATATTACAATAAACAAGGTTTAGAAGTTGCCCAAAAAATAGGTTATCGCACTCAAGAAGCATGGGGAACTTGTAATATTGGTAAAACTTTAATGCGAATGAATCAATATCAAGAAGCAGAACAACATTTACAATTAGCGTTAAGTATTTTTCGAGAAATGGAATGTCTTAGAGCAGAATCTGAGGTATTAGAAGCATTATCAGAATTATATCAAAACATGAATCTTGATCATTTATCGTCTCAGTGTTATGCACAAGCTTTAGCAATTACTCAAGCATTAGGAGTTACTATTATCAATCCCACCAGTACAAAACTAGCAGTTCCAAAAGTTTAAAATGAAATTTGTCTATAATAAAAATAAATGAGGTGAAATTATGCAATTTGTTTCAGATACAGAAGTGAATCAAGCTTTTGCCGCAGTTATTGATAAAGTACAACGTGAACCTGTGACTATACGTCAGCAAAATCGTGATGTTGCGGTTATTATGTCTATTGAAGATTATCAACGCATAACTCGGATTAATATTCAAGAATTTCAACAATGTAGAAAAAATATCGGACGTAAAGCTCAAGAACGTGGTTTAACTGAGGACAAGTTAAATAAGCTTTTAAGTGAAGATCAATAGTTTTATGCGTCTAGTTCTTGATACTAACGTTTTAGTTAGTGACCTTCTGTCTCCTAATTCTGTTTCGGCACAGGTTTTAAACTGGGGAGAAGACAATGGAATTGTTTTAAGTAGTGAGACAGAATTAATTACACAATGTCATTGCGTTAGCGCAGCGTGGCGTTAGCCATAGGGAACGAAGTGAAATCAAGCAATCGCCAGGGTTGTGATTGCTTCCCTTTGCTCGCAATGACTGTAAATATTTTTGTCCAATTACTTATATTCTACCGCTACTTTAACAGAACTTTTGTCTGTTCTGAGGCGATCGAAATTTGCTAAATATATTGATTCTGATGACATTGATGGGTTATCTGTCCGTATTAAAACTGCATGGTTTCCTGTAAAAGTTTTGAAACAGGTCAAATTATGTCGAGATGCTAAGGATGATAAATTTATCGAATTGGCTTTAAATGGTGATGCTTCACATCTCATTACTGGAGATGCTGATTTGCTGATCTTACATCCAATTCAAAATATTCCTGTTATCAATCCACGTACTTTTTGGGATGAAATAACGAGATTAAATGAATTTTAGAAGGCTCTGTCTGCCTCCTATTAAAGCAGAGGCAGAGCCTCTATGATGGCATTCCCAGTCAGAGACTGGGAACGAGATAAACCTCATCACTCTATGGGAAACCCAGGAATAATTATGTCAATTTCCTGCATTAGTTGTAAAGTTTCTGTTAAAGCAATGACAATTTTTTGATAATGGTTAATTTCCTCTGTAGATAATTCTCGCTTGGCGTTTTTTCTGTCTTTTAGCCATTTATCTAATACTTGATATCCACCAATCTTAAATTCCCAGATATGTGGGGGAATATCTGGAAAATAACTCTGTTTATTGATATAAACCCTTTGTAATTCTGAATTATAAGTAACTTCACTAACTTGATTATCTCCTATTCCTTGATAGGTTGTAATTAAATTATTGAGTATATCCGATTTCATTAAATGTAAATTAACTAATTCTTCTCCTTTAATAGCTAATTCGGTAAATAGGTTTTCGTTACTGGTTAGGGGAAGACGGGGAAAATCAATCTTGAGAAATTCAGCGTAGCGAGTGCGATAAGTGGGACTGTGAAATATTGCATAAGCATAGTAGAATATTTGTTCTGGAGTTGGTGTTTTACCCAGTTTTTCTTTGATAGCTTCTAAGAATTTTGCGGATAAATTAGGAGTTTTTTCTATGAAAAGGTTAGTTTGTTTATTTTCTGTATTGGGATAAGTGTAGAGAGGAAAATAGTAACTTCGTTCTCTTGAATTAATTGATATACTATTACCGTCTCCTATATCTTCAGCAACAAAACAATGTTGAAAACCTATTTCTTTTTGCTGACGACATAAAATTAATGCTAAATTATTAAATTGTAAATTCCTCATAACTTCTTGTTTTGTCAATTCCACAATATCTTTATGATGATAATAAAATCTTTTATCAAACGGACGATATAAATATGTAGTAAAATAACTCTCCCAGGTTAAATTTTTACTTAGGGACAATCTTTTTAGAGAAAGTTTCCAATCACGAGTATCTTTTAGATCATATATCGTAGATATTTGTTCATCTGTGATTTGTAAATTTATAAAGTCCTCTATTCTTTTACGAAGTTGATCTAAATCAAAATCTATAACAAAATGATCTCGATGAGTTGTAACTCCTGTTGAATTTACAGGAAAAATATCTGTAACATTCCAACCTTGATTATATTCCGTTGCTAAATCAAAATTTTTCGGTGCAAAAAAGTAATTAGGTGCAGTTGGTTGTAACTCTATCCAATCAACATTATCTAAACTTGCAGACTCTAAAAAATTATATTTATCCTCACGATTTCCCCATAAATCATAATATAACACCTTAGCCATTTCCTTAATCCTATCTCTAGATTTATAAGCAGTAGAACCATAATCAGGTTTACTTTTTTCTCGCACAGCAATTAAAATAGATACACCTTGTTGAATATCAAAAACATTTTGATCAATATTACCATCTGGAGTAGTTTCTTTTAATAAAGAATTACCATGTAAATCCATAATATATAAAGTGTCAAAATACTTTAATAATTCTTCTCTCATTCCCCGATGAACTAACCCATTAAGATAGGAATGATTAGTAATAAAACCAATAATACCCGCATTGTGACTATTATTTTCTATTTGATATTGAGCAAATCTAATAAATTTAATATAATCATCATCCAAAGGTTGAATATTTTTCTCACCTTC
Source organism: Aphanizomenon sp. UHCC 0183 (assembly GCF_009712065.1). Taxonomy (NCBI): domain Bacteria; kingdom Bacillati; phylum Cyanobacteriota; class Cyanophyceae; order Nostocales; family Aphanizomenonaceae; genus Aphanizomenon; species Aphanizomenon sp. UHCC 0183. The sequence goes on from NZ_VILC01000009.1 coordinate 113,748, forward strand.
TAATCTTACCCTACCTTTATATAATTCTAAAAGTTCGCCAATGTGGGTTAATTCCGTAATAGTTTTACCTACTTTACCAGATTTATAAATTCTATTCCACACTGAACCAGTATATTCCACATCTGCTAAATATTTTTCATCTTGATTTAAGATTCTTTTCCGTTTACTAGCATTTTGAGAACTAACAGAATAAGGAGGATTTCCTAATACCACCGTAATGGGAATTTCTGTTTTCACTTTTGCTGCTTGACTTGATTCTTCCGCGATAATTTGGGTAATTCCCGGAATTAAATCACCTTCTTTTATGCCTTCTTCCAACGCATTAGTTAAATATATTTTTAATCTTTCATTTGGTGCAAATTTATATTTTAAATATCCCAGTAATACGCCTATTTTTAAATGTGCTATGGTATAAGGAGTCATTAATAACTCAAAACCAAAAAGACGATTTAAAAGTTCTGTATCTCTTAATAAATTATGCAAACCACGAACATCATATTTAGCAAAATTATGACAAATTTGTTGAATAACTGCATATAAAAATGTTCCTGTTCCTGTTGCGGGATCAAGAATTGTTACTCTTCTATTTCCTAAACCATATTCTAAATCAAAAATTGTTCTGTCTACTAAAATATCATTCACAGCACGCACGATAAATTTAACTACAGGTTCAGGAGTATAATAAACTCCGCGACTTTTTCTTAATGATGCCTGATAAGCAGCTAAAAATGTTTCATAAAAATGAATTACAGGATCTTCTGTGCGCGTTTCTCGACCAAAATTTTCTAAAATATTGGTCATATCTATTCTGTTAAATAACTCAATTAAATTTTCAATTGATTTGTGAATTTTACTAACGCTACCAGTTCCTAAAACTAAATCAAATAAACCTTTTAAAAAAGGTATTCTATTACTAATATAAATACTTGCTGTAGTGCGATTAAATGCAAATTCTTCAGGATTTTCTGTATGACCAATTTTTGCAGTAAATAACCCATAAGCAATAGTTTGGGCGTACATATCGGCAAATTTATCATTATCTATATCTAACAATAGTAATTTTTTAAAGATTTCTTTTAGGCGATTTAATTCTTCGGTAGAATCTTCTATTACTAAAGATAATTCTATGGCATTTCTAATAGTTTTAGTATAAGCAGCCATTTCTCTAGCCAAATCATAATAATTATTAATATCTTTGGCTTTTTGGTTCAGAAATGATTGTAATAATTCTGTAATAGGTTTTAAATCATCAACTAGAGTAATTTCTCCTTGTTCTAAAGTAGCTAATTCAGCAGTTTTTTCACATTCCCCATCTACATACCAACGGAATTGTAAGTAATTAGTTAAGATGAAGTTATAACCTATATTTGATTCTAAATAACGTTTAATTTGCTGTTCATTTTGTTTGTCTAATTTAGTAATGTTGATATTAATATCTTTAGCTTCTATATATCCCACAACGCGCTCATTTTTTCTGATAGTTAAATCGGGTATTCCTGCTTGATTACCTTTTTCTTCTACTATAGTATTAATGCCAATTTCTAAACTTTCTATTAAACTTTGTAAACTGGAATAGTGACTGCGTTCTCCACCATGTTTAATATTTTTTTGGAGGTTTCGGATGTAGTTATTAAAGTTAAACATAGTTGTTATTTTTTAGATTATCGAGTGTTCAGAATAGCATATATTTGTTCATTTCGCATTGATAAAAATAAAATTTTATTAATCTTAGTAAAAAATTACAATTATAGATTTTAGGTAAGAGGGTGTTTGAAAAGTTATGGTTGATGTATCAAATATTTTTACCCCTCCCTAACCCTCCCCTTGTAAAGGGGAGGGAACTGGATTTTTATTGTTTTTCTCCTTGTAAAGGGGGGTAGCAATGTGATGAAAATTACGGAATACCACTTTTAAAACATCCTCTAAGAATGCAGCTATAGCGATCATTCATGGACAGATATCCGACTTCTTTAAGAAGTCGGGGATCTAGAATTTGGGATTTACCACTTTCATATAAACCAGAACTTAGGGAATACCAAAAAATAAATTACCCAATTTTGTGGGATGGGCATCCTGCCTGTCCTTGATGATTAGCAGGCAAGATGCCTGCACCACAAGAAATTTTTGGGTATTTTTTTAATTGGAAGTCCCTTAGGCAAAATACCTCTAAAACTCTCTTTATCTTCGTGTCCTTCATACCTATGCCTTCGGCACGCTTCGCGAACGTGGTTCATTCTTTCGTAACTTGTGGGTAAGTCCTATTGGTCAAACTTACCCAAAAATCCCTGTTAAATCTCCTTTCTCCGTGTTCTCTGTGTCCTCTGTGGTTCGTTTTTCCTTTCCTACTACGTAAGGAAAGACCTATTACCAACTAAAACACCTTCAAAATTACGGTTTACCAGATTCATCAGTTGCTAGACTCAGATAAGCTAGTAAAGAAGATCCTTAAAAACTGAGTAAATATTCTCAACAGACTAACTACGTTGTAACTGAATTATGTTTGATGCACTATCTGACCGTTTAGAATCCGCCTGGAAAAAACTGCGAGGACAGGATAAAATCTCCCAATCCAATATACAAGACGCTTTACGGGAAGTGCGTCGGGCGTTGTTGGAAGCAGATGTTAATCTCCAGGTAGTCAAAGATTTTATTAGCGAAGTCGAAACCAAAGCACAAGGGGCTGAAGTTATCAGCGGTGTGCGTCCTGACCAACAATTCATCAAAATTGTTCATGATGAATTAGTGCAGGTGATGGGGGAAGAAAATGTTCCCCTCGCAGAAGTTCCAGGTAAGACCACCGTTGTTCTTATGGCTGGTTTACAAGGGACAGGGAAAACCACAGCTACCGCTAAATTAGCTTTACATTTACGAAAACAAGATCGTAGTTGTCTGCTAGTGGCTACAGATATATATCGTCCCGCAGCTATTGACCAGTTAATTACCCTTGGTAAGCAAATTGATGTCCCAGTATTTGAACTGGGAATTGAAGCAGACCCCGTAGAAATAGCCCGTCAAGGTGTGGAACGTGCCAGAGCCGAAGGCATAAATACAGTAATTATTGATACTGCCGGACGCTTGCAAATTGACGAAGATATGATGGCGGAATTAGCCCGCATCAAAGAAATAGTCCAGCCCGATGAAACCCTGTTAGTTGTGGATGCAATGACCGGGCAAGAGGCGGCAAATCTCACGCGCACCTTCCATGATCAAATCGGCATTACTGGGGCAATCCTGACCAAAATGGATGGGGATAGCCGAGGTGGTGCGGCGTTGTCAGTGCGGCAAATTTCCGGTGCGCCGATTAAATTTGTGGGTGTGGGGGAAAAAGTCGAGGCGTTGCAACCATTCTACCCGGAACGGATGGCTTCGCGGATTTTGGGCATGGGGGATGTTCTCACCTTAGTTGAAAAAGCCCAAGAAGAGATAGATTTGGCAGATGCGGAGCAAATGCAGGAGAAAATCCTGTCAGCGAAATTTGATTTTACTGACTTTCTCAAGCAAATGCGGTTGTTGAAAAACATGGGTTCTTTGGGCGGAATTATGAAGATGATTCCGGGCATGAACAAGCTTTCTGATGACCAGTTAAAGCATGGAGAAACCCAGCTAAAACGCTGTGAAGCCATGATTAATTCCATGACGGGTAAAGAACGCCGTGACCCAGATTTATTATCGAGTTCTCCCAGTCGCCGCCGTCGAATTGCTTCTGGTTCTGGTTACAGAGAAGCGGATGTAAGCAAACTGGTGGCAGACTTCCAAAAAATGCGATCGCTCATGCAGCAAATGGGACAAGGTGGTATACCAGGAATGCCAGGAATGTTTGGTGGTGGTAATCCCCTAGCCGCAGGAGGAAACCGCCCTGCACAAGGCTGGCGTGGCTATCCCGGCGGCGCACCACCAGCCAAGAAAAAGAAAGAGAAGAAGAAAAAAGGCTTTGGGACTCTTTAGTTTAAAAAATTAGATCCCCGACTTCTTAAAGAAGTCGGGGATCTGAAAATTAACACCAAATACGACCACGACGAAAAGGTTTATCAGGTTCAGTTTGTTGGGCTTTTTGTTTAGCCATTTCTTGTGACCAAAAGCCGTAATCTTCTAAACCAGTAGATAATAATTTACGTTCAATTTCTGCTGGTGGTTTAGGTTCTAGTTCGCTAGAATTTGCGGGGGTTTTCTTTTGTTTACTCATAATATTGATAACTCCTAAATCATGCAACTACAAGAAGATTTAATTTGCTGATAACTACGATTTTGAAATGCAGCGGGGTCATTATAATTAGCACCATGTAATAAGTCCATGCGAATGCTAACTAAGTCCTCGACTCTACCATGAATGACATCAACAGACCGATGAGGATAAATAATATCTGGTCTTTTTACCGGAGGGGAAAGTTTGGGTAATCTCATAATCAATTTTAGATTGTAGGTTGGGTTGACGTATGTTACCCAACATTAAAAAACTCAACATGATTTTCTCGTTCCCATACTCCGTATGGGAATGAATTCTAGAAGGCTCTGCCTTCTATTAAAGCAGAGTCAGAGCCTCTGTAACCGCATTTCCAGTCAGAGACTGGGAACGAGATAACGAGATAAAAGACTTTATTGGGTTGCGCTGTTGCTTAACCCAACCTACCACTATTAATAAGGAGTAGACCAAGAACGGACTTCGCCCAAAGTAACAGGAATAATATCACTCACATCAATTGTAAACCGGAATAGCTTCTTCGCCCGACGACTATTTTCAGGGTCAAAGAACTTCAATTTTACATCCCAACAATCACTATCTAAACGACAGAAAGGACTTTTTTCTACTGTAATACTATCCAACTCCATACCTGTAGCCACAGCTTCCGCAAAGGTGGAAGCCGCTTGAAAGGCATTCGTAGAGGCAAAATTCAACGCCCTATCTTGGGAAGTTGTGCCTAAATTCCGTAAATCATAATAAATACGGCTGAGGAAACTACCCAAAGTCCGACGAATAGACTCTTCTTGTGCTTCTGAAGCCTGTGCTTGGACTGTCTGAATAGCAGCCTGAACTAAAGTATTCACTTTCCAACCATAAAGTCCGCGAGTGTTGGGAACTTCAATTACTGGCACAACTTGACCAGAAAATAGTTTCACACTGCGTCCCGATAAAATACCGGGAATACTGACTCTCTCTACATAATTCTCGCTGTCTTCTGCTTGAATTTGTCCCGATAATAATTGTTGTAAAATAGCATAGACATCTCTGGCAAAAGCACCACCTGGTTCTATTGCATAGATAGGAGTTAATTCTAAATTTAAAGTCCAAATTAAAGATTTAGCTTCCGAAAGATTATCCCCTAAATAATCTACCATCTGCCGCGCATCATAGGGATTAGCGGGAATTACTGTTCCGTCTATGGCTACCCCTGGCATTAATTGTTTAAAAGAGTCTCTTCTGGCTTCTGAACGAAAATCATAACCCAGTGTACCTAAAGCATACACTAAGTTAACTTCAGCGAGGTCGCTGGGTGCTTGACTAGCAGTAATGTAATTAGATGTACGATTTGACATGATAGTAGATTGAGAATTGGATGAATTTGTTAAAGGTGCGGAAGTTGTCACAGCAGGAACTACTGGGAAAAATTCAGGGGGTATAAATTCTTCCGGGTTGGGTTCTGGTTCAGCACTATTTGTAATCTCTGCACAACCGCAACCAGCAGCTTCAATACTGTCAACAGTTTCTACTGTATCTAATTCTTCGGACATTGTTCCTCCTGTAAAATATGCCAATGCACCAGAAATATTTAATTTACCTAATAAACAGCGACTAATATCGTCTGTATCCTTATCTGTGCAAGGTATAGCAGTTTCTAATAAAACCGCTCTCACCTTAGCGGGGTCGGGTGTTTCACCACGCTGAACTTGCAGACTTAGGAGTAAAGCAGCGACACCGGAAACAATGGGAGTAGCAAAGCTAGTACCACTGAGTTTTTGTGTCCCTCCCCCCGGTTTTGCCCCTAAAATGTGTTCTCCCGGTGCAAGAATGCCTTGGTTTTGATAGCTTTCCCCCCAGTTACTAAAGTCTATGGGTTTACCTTGGTCATTCATTGCCCCTACTGCTAATACAGTGGGTAAAGAGGCGGGAACGTGCAAACATTCGCAACCATCATTACCAGCAGCAGCCACAATTAAAACATTGTTATCTTTGCATAGTTGCACAGCCCTATCTAACCAGCCTTCTGCTTCACCATTATCAGTGAGTTGTCCAGCACTGACATTGATAATATGCGCCCCAGCATTGACGGCTTGTTCAATGGCGCGAGCTAAATCTAGTTGAGAAAGTTTCTTATTATTATCACCAAAAATAGGGACGATTAACCCTCGACATTGGGGAGCAATTCCCCGTAATTCTGAGGAATTATGTTGACCAAATATGATGCTTGCTACATGAGTTCCATGTCCAGACATAGATCCATTAGCTGTCGCTTCTCCCTGAATAAGTGTTGGCAATCTTGTTAAATTTGCTGCATTAAAGCAATTATGAGATTGATCAACCAATCCGTCGAGTATAGCTACACATATTTGTGAATCACCCTGTGTCAAGTTCCATAATTCCTGTATTTCCGTTTTAATTGAGGATTTTGGCATTTAATTTGTTAATTATCTGCTTAAATATCTATTTTGCGCCATAAATATCTATTTTATGGCATTTTTATTACGATTGTGCTTCTAGAACACAAAAGTAATTGTTATATTATTCGGCTGAAATGTCAACTCAATTTACATATTTTAACGGATATAATTTTTTCTTATGTCAAAAAATTATTAATAAGGTCTTGCGTTGAATCATAATTGGCTGTACTATCAGAATCAGGGTAGCTTCACTTAGCCTACTGATTAGTAATTGCACTTTTCATCATCTCATGGTAAGTAGTTGCATTGATTATTCTGAAAAATTCACATTAGTTAATACTAAAACTCTACCTCTCCCTAACCCTCTCCTAAGAGGAGAGGGAACAGGAAGTAAAGAGTTTAAAGCCTCTCTCCTTGTAGGAGAAAGGTTTGGAGAGAGGTTTTATATAAAGCTTTCTCATCAAGATATGTGGTAATTTTAGAGCGATCGCTTTGACACTTTCTGTCACTATCACCCAAAAAGCTTCTGGTGAATCACAACTCGTTAAATTACCCTTCAACGCCAATTTAACGCCTTCACCAAACCAGTCTTCTTCACAATGAAGAAGTAAAACGAACAAACAAAAAGGAAAACACACCATGACTAAGAAGAACATCCGCCCCCAACAAGTTGCTCCCGTAGAACGCGAAACCATCTCTACCGCTAAGGATCAAAGCGGTCAGGTTCAAGCCCAATTGAGTTTGAGGTATCCTGGTATGGAATATCCTTTTGCGGGCGACGACGCGGAGTAAGTCACCCCATTCTACCACTCACCTCAAAAAATATCAAAAGTCTGTTTCTGTATCCCTTGGCGCACGGTTCGCCTGGATGAATTGACGGACAACCCTTGTCAGTTCGGGGGTTTCTGATACCTGGCACGGGGGTGGCGGAAAACCGGACTTAGATTTTTTGGGGTTGGTGGTTGAACCCTGATTTGTGAGATGAACCCCAGCCAACAGCTTACTACCCCAGTGGTATTGGGTTGGGGTCTTCTCCTTGGGTTTATACTTTTGGCAGAAGCCTTTATACTTTTTGGCACATTCTTCTAAGCTGTTTCCCAGTCGTAAAAAAGCCGGATGCCATTGAGTTAAACCATCATCGGTTAAGCGTTCATAACTGCCATAATTGCTGAAGTCATAGAAAAAACTCTGGCGCATTTTGGCAGCTTTAGGATTAGCGTGAATGTAGCGTAAAGTATTTAATGCTCTTTCTTTGTCTGAAGAAGGAAACCCATCACAGAAATACCTCTTCTCCCAAAAGCTTGTGGTGAGCGAAGTCGAACCATGTCCCGTTCTTCTTAACATCCGATTGAAACACATCGCCGTGTACCAATTCAGGAAATGCATAATTTTGGGTAACTCTTCTGGCTGTTTAGGTGCAATCAAATAATGAACATGATTTGACATAATGCACAAAGCATAAAGCTGGAAATTGTATTTATCCAAAGCCTTTTTTATCGCATAAAGAAACACTTCCCGACACTCCCGCCGTGATAGCTTAAATTCACGGTTATTGCAACGGGTTGTTATGTGATAAGAGTATCCGGGTTTGATATTTCGAGGTTTTCTAGGCATTTCCAGTTTTTACTGCTTGAAATAAAATTCTCATGTTCCTGTAAAATCATAAATGGTTATTGGCAATGACAACATTATTACAACGTGGTAAAGAAATCTATTACATCGGCATTCACAAGCAAATCTTTGAAATTAAAAATTTTTATCCTCTGGATATTTTTGATAGCTTTGTTACCCAAATAGAAACGACATCAGAAAATTGTTATCTCGAATCTTCTTGTAAAATTGAGCGAGATAAACTTTACCCTGCTCGTTTTGGTATTGGCTTCACCTTGAAAAACTTAAAACAACTTAATGTCGTTTATGAATTTTTTCAAAAAGTAGAATCACGAATTGATGTGCAAATTAATTATTCTTTAATTCAGCAATTTTTTGGTGAAGATTTTGACTTTAATAAAATGACAGAATTCATGGTAGGAGTTGATGCAAGGCCAGAATTAGCTGAATCAAAATTAAAAATAGCTCTGACTATTAAAGATTATCCAGAAAAAATCAAAACAGCAATAGAATTAAATGGTGGTTTAGATAAAAATATTTATAATTTGCTTGTAAGTAATAGCTTACATATAGGTTTTGATTTATCTTTAGATGGTCGTAGTGAGATTGAGCTTTACCCTTATATTAGAAACCAAGAATTTCAAATATTTGATATTCAGCAACGGTTAGCAACTGTTTTATTACCACAATCTTTACAATTTTTACCTATTTGTAGTCGCATTTGTGTTGGTTTATCTAAAGCTAATGCAGATAAAGTAGTGTACTTTTACTTAAAAAATCTCAATGATTTTCTCAATTACTTTACCGTTAACGATACTGCACGTCGAGTTCATGCTTATTACCAACAACAACCCATGGACGAGATGTGTGTTGCTGTTCAAGAAAAAGAATTGCTAGGAGGAACAATTGAAAAAATGAATTTATATTATCTGATCTAGTAAATGTAGGTTGGGTTAAGCAACAGCGCAACCCAACAACATTAAATCACAAAATCACCAAAATGTTGGGTAACATCATTCAAATGCAATTTCCAGAAGTCCAAATAAATAAAACTAAATGCCCAAAAAAATTAGAGAATTAAAACAGATGTTGCAAAAAGCAGGATTTACGTTATTACCAAAGCGGGGAAAAGGTAGTCATTCTTACTGGATTCATCCGCTTTTACCAAAACCTGTAGTCCTATCTGGCAAAGACAGCAAAGATGCAAAACCCTATCAAGAGAAAGATATAATAGAAAGTATCAAAGAACTTGAACAATTAGAAAAAGGAGATGAACTATGAAATATAGTATTTTAATTCAATGGTCCCAAGAAGATCAAGCGTATATTGCTTTTTTACCTGAGTGGGGAAAATATGCTAAAACCCACGGAGAAAGCTATGAAGAAGCTCTAGAAAATGCTAAGGAAGTGTTAGAAGATTTGCTGTATGGCTATAATCAAATCGGTAAGCCTATACCCCAACCCCAAATATTACAAAATATAGCTTAAAAAAGACATAATCTGACAATGATGATATCTATAGGTTAGATGTAGGTTGGGTTAAGCGACAGCGCAACCCAACAAAATAATCAAAATGAAATGTTGGGTAACATACGTCAACCCAACCTACAGAATTTAAATGACATCCTGTAAATCCTGAAATCCTGGATATCCTGATTCAGACAAAAAAATAACAAAGAAATTCATCCCAAACATCATCTAAACTAGAATTGTAATCAACCATCGTATTTTCTATGACTATTCCCATAACTATTAACTTACCCGAAAGTTTAGCTGCTTCTATCCAGCGTCTTGGAGAAGCAACAGCGCGAGAGATATCAGATGTTTTACTTGACACCCTAGAAATAGTATTACCTACCTTAGATAATCTCTCAGAAATGAGCATTAATTCAAGCATTCCTGATATTTCCGATGAGGAAGTTCTAGAATTAGCTAATTTAAAAATGGATGTAGTGCAAAATCAACGCTTGGGAGAACTACAAGCTAAAGGAAAAAATACCGGTTTAACAGCAGGAGAACGTTATGAATTATTAATTTTAATGTCCCTTTATCAAATGGGACAATTAAGAAAATCTGAAGGTTTAGCCGAAGCTGTCAAACGGGGAATAAAAACTCCTTTATCGCCATGAGTTCTCTATCTGAAACCATACGCCAAAAAGTGTCTGAATCAGGATATCCAGGATTAAAGGATGAACAGGATGAATACAGTAGATGTAGTTAAGCGACAGCGCAACCCAACAAAATTAAATCACAAAATCACCGAAATGTTGGGTAACATCCTGTAAATCCTGAAATCCTGGATATTATCTCGACTTCGCTCGATAACCACCTGATTCTGACAAAGAAAATTATTAATATAACATCAAAAGCGTGAAAATCAACCAACAGCAAAATCTGTATATTGTCTCACTAAAGGTTCATGAAATGCTAAAACAATATCTGATTTTGGCACTCCTAATTTAACTAACTCATCTGCTATACCAATTTCAGTTCCATCATGTTGTATCCAAATTTTCTGATCTTTAATATCCAAATGCAAAACACAACCGTAAGTACGCCTTCTGTTTTTCCACCCAACATACACCAATTGATAATGGTCATGAACCAAATCAGAAATAAATTGTTTTTCAATTTCAGAATTTGCCGAACTTGGTTGAGCATATTCCGTTAACAATTGTTGGATATAACCACGATATTGTTCTAATTTATCCATGTTACAATCACCTCATTTACTGGATCATAAACGATAATTTTCAGTTGAGAACGTTGCAGCACCATTTGAATGAATGGTAAAGTAAAAAAACTTCGATAAGTACCTAAAGGAACAGCCAAATACAAAATTCTTTCTGGTTCTTTTGCTTCAAGAGCAATCTGATAATTGAAACATTGGCCAACTGCTGTATGAAATTGAGAAATATTGGATGATCCTACAAAACTCTTAATCTCAACTGCTATCTTATTTTCCTCTCTCTCGGCTGCCAAAATCTGATCTGCACCCAAATCAATGTACATTTCAACACCACCGATTTCAATTTCAAGAGGATCATCTGTAATCACCCAACCTTCTTTTTCTAACCCTATCCTAACAGCATCATGAAAAATATCTTTAGCTGGCATTAACTTTATAAAAAATTAGACTTTTCACCCACAATTATAACATCAATTACAACAACACAATCAAAACCATGCCTAACCTTACCGACATCCCCGGAATTTCTCAAATTTGGACACGCACAAAAGGCGACCCCCGCATTAAAATTGCTATCCTTGATGGTGCAGCCGACTTAGAATGCAGTTGTTTTCAAGGGGCAAAATTTAGTCAATTTAAACCCTACTGGTCAGAAGATATCGAACTTAACGATGAATACTATTATTATCTCAATTTATATTTAGAATTTAACCAACAACAAAAAGACAAAAAAGACGACCCCGACCACGATAAAGAAGAATCAAAAAAAGAACAAGAGGCATTTTTTGCACCTTTCCCTCCAGCTATTAGACAACGCATTGAATTATCCAGTCATGCTACTCACATTTCTAGCACTATCTTAGGGCAACACGGCACACCCGCCCCTGGTATTGCCCCTTTATGTACAGCATTAAATATTCCCATTTCCTTCGCTGGTGATGATTTTATTTCCCCCGTCAACCTTACTCATGCTATTAATACGGCTTTGAAATGGGGAGCGAATATTATTCATATCGCTGCTTGTCACCCCACCCAAACCGGAGTAGCACCTGATTTATTTGCCCGTGCTGTGAAACAATGCCAAGATAATAATATGTTAATTGTTGCCCCAGGTGGTAATGATAAAGGGGAATGTTGGTGTATTCCCTCTATTCTTCCTGGTGTGATTACAGTGGGTGCAATGCGAGATGATGGTCAACCGTTTAAATTTAGTAATTACGGGGGAGAATATCAAAATAAAGGGGTAATGGCTAACGGTGAAAATATTTTAGGCGCCCAACCGGGAACAGAAGAACCTATTAGACAAAAAGGGACTAGTTGCGCTGCACCCATTGTCACAGGTATTTCTGCCTTATTAATGAGTCTGCAATTGCAACGAGGAGAACAACCCAACGCCGAAGCAGTGCGGGAAGCAATTTTAAATAGTGCTATTCCCTGTAACCCGGAAGAGGTGGAAGAACCAGAACGCTGTTTATTAGGTAAGTTGAATATTCCGGGAGCGTTTCAATTATTGACGGGAGAAAGGTTAGAACCTCACCTCCAACCCCTCTCCTATAAGGGAGTGCAAGAACCTCACCCCCAACCCCTCTCCTATGAGGGAGTACAAGAACCTCACCCCCAACCCCTCTCCTATGAGGAGAGGGGAGTAGGAATCTCTCGTTCCCAGGTTCTACCTGGGAATGCTACATTAGAGGCTCTGCCTCTCACTATACCGTCAGGCAGAGCCTTGGAGACGGCATTCCCAGTCGGAGACTGGGAACGAGAAACTTTAGTTATTAGCCAGGGAATTAATTCCTCAACTGATTCTATTACCCCTAGTGCAGCTTCTAAATTGGTATATGCTTTAGGAACTATTGGTTATGATTTTGGTAATGAAGCCAGAAGGGACACCTTTAAACAATTAATGCCAGCAGTGAATATGGACGGGGCAATTATTCCTGCTAATCCCTATGATAGCCAGCAAATGGTTGATTACTTGTCAGTAAATCCTACGGAAGCTAAACCTTTAATTTGGACTCTCAACCAAGAATTAACTCCTATTTATGCTTTAGAACCTGTGAGCGGTTTTGCCGCAGATATCTATGAAACCCTGATTTTGATGTTAGCGGGACAAATTCAACCAGAAAACAGTGATGATTTTGTCGAACGGGTAAGTATACCTGCAAGGTTAACAGATAGAACTGTGGAGTTATTTTCTGGTCAAGTTGTGCCTGTAATTAGTCTTACGAATACTAGGGGAATGTATGGCTGGAAAGTCAACAGTTTGGTAGATGCGGCTTTGCAAACTGTAATTACGGGAGAAACTGCACCAGCCCAAGAAATAGCTATGAGAAAGGCTTTGAGTAGTTTCTTAAATCGAGTATACTATGATTTGCAAAATTTAGGACAATTGGCAAAAGATCGAGCGCTGAATTTTTCTGTAACTAATGCTTTTCAAGCCGCTTCTAGTTTTTCTCAAGCTATTTCTACAGGGATGCAGCTTGATAGTATTGAAGTGGAAAAAAGTCCTTTTTGTCGCATTAATAGCGATTGTTGGGATGTGAAATTAAAGTTTTTTGACCCAGAAAATGGAAGCAGGGCTAAAAAGGTGTTTTTGTTTACCATTGATGTTAGCGACAGAATTCCTGTGACTTTGGGTCAAGTTCGCTCTTGGTCTGTGCGGAAGTAAGCACGTAGTCTATGCTCTGATCCAGATTTATTATCGAGTTCTCCCAGTCGTCGCCGCCGCATCGCTTCTGGGTCTGGCTATAGAGAAGGGGATGTGAGTAAACTGGTGGCAGATTTCCAGAAAATGCGATCGCTCATGCAGCAAATGGGACAAGGTGGTATACCAGGAATGCCAGGAATGTTTGGTGGTGGTAATCCCTTAGCCGCAGGTGGTAATCGCCCCTCAGCCGGCTGGCGTGGCTACCCCGGTGGCGCACCACCAGCGAAGAAAAAGAAAGAGAAAAAGAAAAAAGGTTTTGGGACTCTTTAGAATTTAAGCACAAAATCCCGGATTTCTTCCATAAATTCGGGATTTGCCAAATGCAATAATTATGGTGTTTGTTCAGGGTCTATCGCAAATCACTATAATTGTTAATATATTCATCAGTGCCACTGCTTGTGTTCAAAACTTTATTTACCTTTGGTAAAATGGAGATTCAGATATGGTACAGCAACTTATACCACCAGAAATCAAACCAGAAATCATCTACCCTGATAGTGATGGCAACCCTATGTCTGATAATACTAAACAATATGAATGGATTGTTAAAATTAAGGAAAATTTAGAAATATTATTCGCCCCAAACAATGATGTATTTATAGCTGGTGATTTACTTTGGTATCCTGTAGAAGGAAGTGTAAAAACCCGACAAGCACCTGATGTCATGGTAGTGTTTGGAAGACCCAAAGGTGATAGAGGTTCTTATAAACAATGGCAAGAAAATAATATTCCTCCCCAAGTGGTATTTGAAATCCTATCTCCGGGAAATAGCACCAAAGAAATGGCCAAAAAAATACTCTTTTATCAGCGTTATGGGGTAGAAGAGTATTATATATACAATCCAGACACAATTGAATTAACAGGATTTATTCTTGAACAAGAATGTTTAGAGGCAATTGAGGATATTAATAATTGGGTCAGCCCGCGTTTAGACATACGTTTTAAACTCACAGCAGATAACTTAGAAATTTATTATCCTCATGGCGCTAAGTTTCTCACATCTGTGGAATTAAATCAACGTGTCGAACAAGAACAACAACGTGCCGACCAGGAACAACAACGTGCCGACCAGGAACAAAAACGTGCTGAACAAGAAAAACAACGTGCTGAACAAGAATACAAAAATTATCAAGACCTATTAGCAAAATTAGCAGCTAAAGGTATTGATATCAATAATCTGTGACATACTCCACACACTCCCTTTCAGGTGAGTGTGGGCAACGAGCGCGACTCTTCTATGAAGACATTAACTGAGCTTTAGGACCGTCTAAAAAGGTGTTTTTGTTTACTATTGATGTTAGTGACAGAATTCCTGTGATTTTAGGTCAAGTTCGCTCTTGGTCTGTGCGGAAATAAGCACGTAGTCTATGCTCTGATCAATAATTTATCAAAATTGTTTATAATGAGTTAGTGCAGGTAATGGAGGAAAGATTGAGGTACTACAACTGTTTTATCCCGAAACGACGGGAACAGGGAATGAAGAGAATATCTTTCCAACTGATAACTAAACTAATAGCCATTCACGGCTAGAAAGTGCTAAAATTAGCATTTCAGTGTTGGAAGTTGTGAAGGCGGGTATAATATCCCCATCACTTTCTTATCAATCAGTTACAAACTCACTCACTAGGAACAGGAGAAACAGTTCTCAACATGATCAAATTGCGTTTAAAAAGATTTGGCAAAAAGCGCGAAGCAAGTTACCGGATTGTTGCTATTAACAATCTTGCCCGTCGTGACGGTCGCCCCCTAGAAGAACTAGGATTTTATAACCCCAGAACTGATGAAGTAAAATTAGATATTCCTGGTATTGTTAAGCGACTGCAACAAGGCGCTCAACCTACCGATACAGTTCGTCGTATCCTCGTAAAAGCTAACGTTTTTGAACAGGTCAGTGCAACAGCCGCATCATAGTCTTGAGATTAAATCCCTAACAACCAATCCCAATTATGTGGGGCTGGTGAAGTTTCTTGTGCAACCGTTTTTAGAATCTCCAGAATCTTTAAGCGTTGATTGTGAAATGTCTCAAACCCTTAAGCGGGCTTGGGTTCGCATTGCTTTTAACAGCATAGATAAAGAAAAAGTGTTTGGTCGGGGGGGACGAAATATCCAGGCAATTCGCACTGTAATTTCCGCAGCAGCAGAACTAGCTGGGCAATCAGTATACCTGGATATTTACGGCGGCAGTTCCCACAGTCGAGATAGTATGTCTTTTGATGAAGACCAGGAAGAGCGGATACTACCACCCAAGTCGAAAGAAAGAGAGAGCAATATTCCCAAACCTGTTGTTAAACCACGTTTACGCTAGATCATAACTGGTCAGTTTAAATGGTTGATTACAGATTATTTTCTGGGAAAGATGGAGAAAGGGGACAACAAAATTGTCAAGTCTTGGCGAATATTTCCGTGTTCACTGCGGATTTACCAGCCAAGAATTAACAAATGTTGTCAGCCTATTTTCCAATATTTTAAGAGGAGTCAGGAGTCAGGAGTCAGGAGTCAGGAGGAAGAAAGAAAATAAGAAAGAAGAATGTAGAACCTGCTGATAAATTGTTCGAGTTTTAGTTTTATTTAATAAGCCTTAATTGACAGAAAATTATAGAATTTTCAATTTACATTTAATAGGAAAATATTAATTTTGTTAAAAACCACCTTTTACCCAATTCAGCAATAATATGGCAGATGATTCCATAATTCAACTGCCTAGTATGTCCAGTGCGATCGCTCTAGCTGGTTATGGTGAGGCAAATATCAAGTTTTTATCACAACAAACAGGGGCTAACTTAGTTCTACGGGGACAAGAATTATTAATTTCGGGAACACCTAAACAAGTAGAATTAGCAAAGCGATTAGTGCGATCGCTCGAAAATTTGTGGAGTAAAGGTAATAATATCTCTAGTGCCGATATTCTCACAGCCCGTCAAGCCCTCGATACAAATACAGAAGACCAACTCCAAGACCTACAACGGGATATCCTCGCCAAAACTCGCCGGGGTTTTGAAATTCGCGCTAAAACCTTTCACCAACGCCAATATATAGACGCACTTCGTAGACGTGATTTAACCTTTTGTATTGGTCCTGCGGGAACAGGGAAAACCTATCTCGCTGTAGTTATGGCAGTCCAAGCCCTACTCAGTAATCAATTTGAACGGCTGATTTTAACCCGTCCCGCAGTCGAAGCAGGAGAAAAACTCGGCTTTTTACCAGGAGACCTACAGCAAAAAGTCAACCCCTATTTACGTCCCCTGTATGATGCCATTAATGAATTCATAGACCCCGAAAAAGTCCCCAACCTAATCGAACGGGAAATCATCGAAGTCGCACCACTAGCTTATATGCGGGGACGGACATTAAATAACGCCTTTATCATCGTTGACGAAGCCCAGAATACCACACCGGCGCAAATGAAAATGGTTTTAACCCGATTGGGTTTTAACTCCCGCATGGTAATCACAGGTGACATCACCCAAACCGATTTACCACCCCATCAAAAATCAGGTTTAGATGTAGCCTTACAGATTCTCAGAAATGTGGAAGGAATCGCCATTTGCGAATTTTCTCAAAAAGACGTTGTTCGTCATCCCTTAGTGCAGCGGATTGTTGCTGCCTATGAAAGATACGAAACGTAGGGGCGCAGGGTCTGCGCCCTCTTGCCTTCTTGATTGTATTACATCCAAAAAAACGCTATAAATCTGAAATTGAACACTAACAACTAAAAAATCAACACCTATGAGTACAACATTGAAAGAATTTTTAGAAGCTTGTGAAACCTTGGGAACTTTGCGCTTAATTGTCACCAGTAGTGCCGCTGTTTTAGAAGCTAGAGGAAAAATAGAAAAGCTATTTTACGCCGAATTACCAAAAGGTAAATATGCGAATATGCACACCGAAGGCTTTGAATTTCATTTGAATATGGATATGATTCAAAAAGTGAAATTTGAAACAGGTGAAGCCAAAAGAGGAAATTTTACAACCTATGCGATTCGGTTTTTAGATGCAGAAGAAAAACCTGCATTAAGCCTCTTTTTACAATGGGGTAAACCCGGAGAATACGAACCAGGACAAGTAGAAGCTTGGCAACTTTTAAAGGAAAAATATGGAGAAATCTGGCAACCTTTAGCCCTATAAGCCTTGTAATTTCGTAAGATTCAGATCCCCGACTTCTCAAAGAAGTCGGGGATCTTTAGAGGGTGTTTGAAAAGTTATGGTTGATGTATCAAATATTTTTTACCCCTCCCTAACCCTCCCCTTGTAAAGGGGAGGGAACTGGATTTTTATTGTTTCCCCCCTTTCCCCTTGTAAAGGGGGGTAGCAATGTGATGAAAATTACGGAATACCACTTTTAAAACATCCTTTTAAATAAATTTAACTTTTAATTGTTGAATATGTTGATGAAAATAATTGTTAGTTTTTGCTTAATGCTTTTATTATTCTTAGGAAATAACGAAGCACAAGCTGGAGAATTAGCAGAACATTTAGCCAAATTCCCCCAATGGGAAAAATTAACATCAGTCAAACCAGCCAAAGGAGATTTAGTTTACCCTGACTGGATAGCTGGGACTTGGAAAGTTACCAGCACATTAGTAGATTTAGCCGCACCTTTAGCACCGGATATAGTGACACCAGGCTTTGAAGGTAATCGCAGTCAATTAAATCAACCAATTAGTTTTTTAGTTAAATTCATCAAAGTTAAACCAACTAATTCTGGGTTTAAAATTTTTGGTAACTTCCAAAAGCAAGCATCAATATTAGTAGCAGATAGAGAATTTAATAGTTTAAATTTATCCAGAGCTTATTTAGGCGATGAGGCTGTCTTATCATCCAAAGTAGATCCTCAATCTCCCAATCGGCAAATTACATTTTTACGTGGTGAACGGCAATTAATTTCCATTATCAGCGATCGCGCCACAGAAACAACAGCAGATGATCAATTCATCACCACAGAAGTTTTCCAACAATTATTTAAAGGCAGTTCTCGTCCATATTTGAATACTGTAGAGTCAACCACAGCCTATCAAAAACTCTCCACACCATCTCCAGCCATTACCGCAGATCAAGTAACCGCCGTCTACCTTTCACCCCAAGATCCCGATTATTTTGCCGCAGGTTCTCGACCAGTGGCATTATATCGGTATCGCCTAGAATTTGTCCCCGCAAGCTGAACCTCGTAAATGGTACGAACTAAAGGACTTCCAAATAAAAAAATACTCAACCACCTAACGCAAAAATCTCTCAAACCCTTATTCCTCTGTGTCCTCTGCGCCTCTGTGGTTCGTTAATCAGGATAATTTATTTCTTGGAAGTCCCTAATGGCGTAAACTTCTGAAACTAGCTGGGAGTAAAGGATTTAGACGTTATCAAAAAATATTTTCTCTAACCCCTTGCTAAATCCAGAGAGTGCTGCTATTATAGTTAAGCAGTGGGAAACAAACGGGTCGATGTCCGAGTGGTTAATGGAGACGGACTGTAAATCCGTTGGTTTACGCCTACGCTGGTTCAAATCCAGCTCGGCCCATATCCTACAAAGATTAAGAATTATAAATGCTGTACCATAAGTGTACAGCATTATAAGCCTTAATTTTGTTTCAGCTTTCGCCCGTGTGGCTCAGTGGTAGAGCACACCCTTGGTAAGGGTGAGGTCACGAGTTCAATCCTCGTCACGGGCTTTTGAAAATGACGAAGATTATCAATTTTGTTTTATAAAGCAACTCCTTAAGCAACACGAAAACATGGAGTCTGTTGGGTTTAATTTTTTTGGTTCTTTGGTACTTTTTATGGAGAACCCAGTTCAAAATCATTGAAAGCCTTATTGTATCGGCATTTCATTAAAAATATTGGGCATAATAGGTTATAACCCTTGCCCCGTAAGGGTTTCGCGGTAATCAATCCTCAATTACCATAAAATCTACGCAAGAACCATTTTTTTCTATCCAACCTACGATTCTATGGCATTATGTCATCTAATTTAAGTTTCAAATCTGGAAATAGAGGAGAAATTATCCTATCTCCTAAACGATATTTTTCTTGTTGATAGACCCCATTAATTAATTGACCAATTGTTAATGTAGGTTGTTTAGGATTACCAATAAATTGGATTCCACCTAATGCCCGAAAGTCTACAATCCAATATTCTGGTATTTCTAAAAAAGCATATTCTTCTATTTTTCTGGCATAATCATCTTGCCAATTTGTACTCACAACTTCAGCAACTAATTTAATAGTATTTCCATGACAAATTATTGGTTCTTTTTGCCAAAGTGGTTCTTGATTAAGTTTTGCTTTGTCTAAGACAATTACATCTGGACGAAGTGCTGTAGCTTCAGCGGCGAAGGGTTTAATTAAGCAATTTTTAGGAATCAACCAGTTTAATTTATTATGAATAATCTCAGTGTAAATTCTCCCGGCAATATTTCCAGCAACTTCTTCATGGGGTCCTGTTGGTTCCATATCTCTGAGTTCTCCGTCAATTAGTTCATAGCGGGTATTGTCCCCATATTCAATTAAAAATTGCTCAAAGGTGAGTGGTTTTACTGGGGTATAGGTCATAATTTTAGATTGTTTCTCATGTTAGGTTTATTTTAACTAACTTTTGACTCATCTGCCTGTGATTCATCTCTAATATTAAAGTAGTGAAAAAGATTAGCTACGGTTAAATCTGATGATTGTTGTAAATTAGAAATAACTAAGAGGATGTTTGAAAAGTTTTGAATGTATAAATTGACCCCTCTCCAAACCTCTCCCCGACGCGGGGAGAGGCTTTGAAAACCCCATTCCCTGGTAGGGAAGGGGGGCAGGGGGGTTAGGTTTTTGGAAATTATGGGTTTCATCTGATACTTTTCAAACAACCTCTAAGGTTATATATCCAGAATTTGCGGCTTGTTGACTGACATAGTTTTCATACTCCCGGCGTAATTCTGGCGCAAACATGAATAATAATTGATCACGTAATGAATAAAAATGAGATTTTTCGGCTATGTTTTCGTAGCTGATTTGTTCTGGTGGTATTTCTGAATTAGTTATGGTTTGGGTAGTTTCTGAATTATTAAAATCAGCACTATTTAAAAGTTTTAATTCTTCTGGAGGTAGAGATTTTACCCAATCTATACTCAAAACTGCTAGAAGCTGGACTTTTTTATCATACAAAGAACAAGGTTCAAAGCCTCTCCAGTATTAAATATTATTTCTTTTCCCTCTCCTAAGAGGAGAGGGTTAGGGAGAGGTGCAAAGGAGAGGTTTACCAGAGGGGTTTCATATGGAACATACTACTATTTTTAGGGTAATACGTCAATATAAACCCAATCCAGTTACAATTTCCGGTAAATCAAACAGAATCCGGGAATATTTACCACACCTCCAGATCCCCGACTTCTGTTTTCAATCTTATTTATAAACGATTAATTTATGCTAGAAGTCGGGGATCTTAAACCTCACGAAAAGATCCCCGATTTTTAACATCAACAAATAATTTACCCAAAGTATTTATTACCCCACCGCAAAACCTGTAAACTGCCGCTTATAAGGAGGATGAAATCCTAAAACAATATCTTCTTTAGTGCTAATATTTCATCTATTGTTACATTATCTAACCATTGATGATGTTCTTCTGTATAGTCTCCACTACCACTATCAAATTGACGAATAAATCTGATAGCGTCAACATATCCTAAAGCATCTACGAGAGCTTTAAATCCTTTCCTATATAGTTCAATTGGGGTCATTTTTTCCTCCTTGTACAATATTATTGGTAGCTTCTGCTAACCAGATCATTGGATTAGCAACTATTATATTTATAACGGATGACTTATCTGATTTGCTTCTTAACCCACCTGTAACTGAAGTTACAGGCTAATAGCTAAAGTTTACTAAAGTAAACTCAAAAAATCTTTAATTTTTTGGTTATTCAGTCATCTTCAGATGACTTTTGCTATGAGACTGGGAATTCATTCCCAGTTGGTTTTACGTTAAGTTGACAGTAATGGGTATCTATAACTATAACTAGTGGTCTGTCAAATTTCTATTTATGGATGAGGTTTACAGTTAATAGCCTCTCTATTTTCCCTCAATCTCACAATTTTTAGCTTGACAGACCACTAGCTTTATGAAATTATCTCAAAAATTTACTTCTTTAACCAACATGAAAACATCAACCGACAGACAACGCACCCTAGAAATGGCTTGTATTTCTCAACTCGCTTACGTCGCCTATAAACAAGGAAATGATATAGTTAGCGATATCCTAAAGCGCTTACAATTGCCATTAGCAACACTTGATAATCGGTTAGCATAAGCAGCGGTTCGCCGTGGTGTTAGTCTGATTCTTGATAAAGAATAAACCTGTTATAAGGAATTACAAAAATATCTGCGTTTAATTATTACTTCTTGTACCTTTGGATCGGAACTCACGCAGAATATGACAGGCTCATTGGTAAGCTTTAACCAGCAGTCCAGCCGATCTTGTAGTGCGATCGCTTTTTTTAGGCTGCGTGATCAGAAGGTACAGCACTCTTTAAAATTTATTTGGTGACTAATTATGACTAAACCCAAAATTCTCCAAGAAGAACGCGAATATACATTTCGTTCCTATTTTGAAATGACCTATCCACCACGAAGAAATTTTAATAAGCAACTAATTTTGGCGTTGCTGAAACCAGGTATGAATTTAGGTGTAGAGACGTTCCATGGAACGTCTCTACAAGGGTTTTGAAATCATCAAAAATCATTTTCATACCTCAAATCAGCAACGCCCTAATTTTGAGAGTGCGATCGCTTTTTAGCTGTGAAGTGTGAATAGCGATCACTTGCTATCTGACGGCAAAAATCATACATCCTATAACCACAAATTTGACTAAAGCGTGTTACAATTAAAACTATATACTAATTAATTTTATATTTACTTACCCTAATTTATGATTAACAATATTATTACTGCAATTAACTCGAATCAAGTAATTGTTCGTCGTCATGCAAGAGAAAGAGCAGAGGAGCGTAACTTATTCATAGACGAAATTAATTTTTCTGTCACTCAAGGAGGAGAGATAATCGAAGATTATCCAAGTGATACCCCCTATCCTAGTTGCTTGATTCATGGACTCAATGGGAAAGGTGATCCTATTCATAGTGTGTGGGCATATAATAAAGATACTGGGTTCGCAGTGCTAATTACTGTCTATTGTCCTGATCCAAATAAATGGATTAATTGGCGGATTAGAAAAAAAGACTGAAAATCTAAATCAAACTAAATTACTATCTTAGAGGGTGTTTGAAAAGTTATGGTTGATGTATCAAATATTTTTTACCCCACCCTAACCCTCCCCTTGTAAAGGGGAGGGAACTGGATTTTTATTGTTTCCCCCCTTTACAAGGGGAAAGGGGGGTAGCAATGTGATGAAAATTACGGAATACCACTTTTCAAACATCCTCTTAGATAGGACTGTCTAAGTCTTATCTAGTAATAGTTCCAATATATAGGAGTTAATAATTATGCTTCCCATTGATAAATGTGTTGTTTGTAATGGCAACTTATTAGAAACTAACGTTACAGAAATTATCAAAGGTGGTGGTAACACCGCAACATTAAAAGTTAAGGCTTTAGTTTGTCAAAATTGTGGAGAGCGTTTTTATCATGCAGATACAATCAGAAGATTTGAAACTATTAAACTTAAATTAGAAAAACAAGAAACACAAGACTTAATTCCAGTAGGACAATCTTTTGAAGTTGCATGATCATTAAATTAACATAAATGATGACGGGAGATAGAACTGTGAGTTTTCGTTTTCTTTTAGACACTAATATTATTTCGGGAATTTTCACGCTAACCTATAAATAAACAATAAACATACCATCCCTAACGAAAATGGCACAATTAACAATTCAAGTACCGGATGAACTAGCAAACCGCTTACAACCCATATTACATCGTCTTCCAGAATTGCTTTCACAATTGATAGAAACACATACACCAGAAACATTAGAATTCACTAATTCTAGTGATACTGCTAACACTTATACTGAGGTTTTAGACTTTTTAATTAAACAACCAACACCGGAACAAATAGCTAAATTTAAAGTTTCAACCCAAGCACAAAAAAGGTTAGAAGACTTATTAGAAAAAAACCGTATGGGGACAATTTCCAAAGCAGAAAATAGCGAATTAGATATTTATGAACAGCTAGATCAATTAATGATTTTACTTAAAGCTAGAGCTTACAGCGTAATTAAAAATGACAAATAATGCCATTTCTTTTAGTCTACGTCAATTAGTCATTGAACGCGCTCAAGGACGTTGTGAATATTGTTTAATTCATCAAGATTTTTCTATTTACACCCACGAAATTGATCATATTATTGCTGTTAAACATGGAGGTCAAACTTTATCAGAAAATCTGGCTTTATCTTGTTTACCTTGTAATCATTCTAAGAGGATGTTTGAAAAGTGGTATTCCGTAATTTTCATCACATTGCTACCCCCCTTAGTCCCCCCTTGTAAAGGGGGGAAACAATAAAAATCCAGTTCCCTCCCCTTTACAAGGGGAGGGTTAGGGTGGGGTAAAAAATATTTGATACATCAACCATAACTTTTCAAACACCCTCTAAAGGATCATCAGTCAGCAAGACTACAGCGTTTACCGAGAATTAGAGTAGCGCAAATTGTCATGGATTATCTTGCTTATGGTTGGTCAGTAGAGGAAATGTGCCGTCAACATCCTTATTTAACATATAGTGAAGCTCATGCTACTATGGGTTATTACTTCGACCACCAAGAAGAGATTGACCAAGAAATTAAACAAGAATGGGAACAAGTACAAGAAAGTATTAAGGAATCAGTACCATCCCCTTTTTACAGCAGAATGAAAGCGAAAGGACTGTTGTAAATGCCTATTGCTTTATATATGGATGTTCATGTACCTCAAGCTATTACATCACAATTGTGCCGTCGTGGTGTAGATGTATTACAGCGATTTCCAATCATATAGGTACATCTTAGCCCCCTCATCGCTTGCGGGGAGGGGGTTGGGGGTGGGGTTCTTGTTCCGGGTTTGATGACAATTTGCTGTAACTGCCTTTGATGATGAAACCCAAGAACTTCCTGATGATAAATTATTAGAAAGAGTGACTGAACTAAAACGAGTCCTGTTTACTCAAGATATCCGTTTTCGCGTATTAGCTGAAACTTGGCAAATAGAAGGAAAACAATTTTCAGGATTAATTTTTGGACATCAATTAGGTGGCACAATTGGTCAATTTGTTAAAGATTTAGAATTTATTGCTCAGGCTTCTGAAATTGACGAATGGATGAATGTAGTTGAATATGTTCCTTTCAAATAATCTAATATGAAGAAAAATATCATGAATTATCACATCATGATTAACTTTATCAATAAAAATAGAGTATAAATTGAAGTTCAATAATTATTAATAATTGATGATTGGCCATAGTTTATTTTACAACTACCTCCAATCACCAATCACCAAATTAAGTAAGCGCTTCCGCACCACCGACAACTTCCAGAAGTTCCTGGGTAATTGCGGCTTGACGAGCTTTGTTGTAAGACAAAGATAGACTTTTAATCAACTCACCGGCGTTTTCGCTGGCGTTACTCATTGCTGTCATCCGTGCGGCTAGTTCACTAGCTGCTGATTCTTGTAATGCTCTTAATAGCTGATTGCTCAGATATAATGGCAACAGAGAATCCAGAATTTGCACTGGATCTTGTTCAAAAATCATGTCACTAGGTAAAGCCGTCACTGTACTAGCTACCTTTTCCCGTTCCACTTGGAATTGACCACCACGGGTAGTTAAACGGAAAACTTCATCATCCGCTGCTTCTAAACCTTGGGTATCCAAAGGTAGAAGGGTTTGGATGACGGGACGGGAACTAACCAAGGAGACAAATTTTGTATAAACTAGCTCAATCCGGTCTACTTTTTCCGAAAGGAAGAGAGAAAGTAGTTCATCAGCAATATTTGTGGCTTCTGCGGCGGTAGGAATTTGTTCTAAACCGCTGTAGGTAGCATCAATAGGTTGATTCCGGCGTTGGAAGTATTGAGTAGCTTTGCGGCCAACCAAGACAAATGTATAGTCTACACCTTCAGCTTGGAGTTCCTTAGCCCGATTTTCTGCCCGGCGGATTGCGTTACTATTGTAACCACCACATAAACCTCGATCGCCGGAAATTACCAACAAACCTACTGTTTTAACTTCGCGTTTTTTCAGTAGGGGTAGGTTAACATCTTCAAACCGCAGTCTGGTTTGCAAGCCAAATAATACTTGAGCTAAACGGTCTGCAAAGGGACGGGTGGCAATTACCTGTTCTTGAGCGCGACGGACACGCGCCGCAGCTACTAGCCGCATGGCTTCGGTAATTTTTTTGGTGTTTTTGACCGACTGAATGCGATCGCGTATTGATTTGAGATTAGCCATAATTTTTATTGGTTGTTAGTTGTCAGTTGTCAGTTGTCAGTTGTCTATATGCTACTGACCACTGACCACTGACAAATGACTAATTACGCTGCTGCTTGAAAGGTCTTTTTGAACTCAGTGAGAGCGGCTTTCAAAGCTACTTCTTCTGTATCACCAAGGGCTTTGCTACCTTGTACGCCTTGGTAATAGGCAGTGTTAACATTTTTCAGATAATCACGTAAACCCTTAGCAAAGGTAGTTACTTTATTAACTGCAATGTCATCTAAATAACCGTTAATACCAGCGTAAAGAACTGCTACTTGTTCAGCTACGGAGAGAGGATCGTTTTGGGGCTGTTTTAAGAGTTCCCGTAAACGCACACCACGCGCCAACTGATCTTGGGTGGCTTTGTCTAAATCAGAAGCGAATTGAGCGAAAGCTTGTAAGTCGTCAAATTGCGCCAATTCCAATTTAATCTTACCGGCAACTTTCTTCATTGCCTTGGTTTGTGCCGCAGAACCCACACGGGATACAGAGATACCGGGGTTTACAGCGGGACGGATACCAGAGTTAAACAAGTCAGAAGACAAGAAAATCTGACCGTCAGTAATAGAAATTACGTTGGTAGGAATGTATGCGGATACGTCACCAGCTTGGGTTTCAATGATAGGTAATGCAGTCATGCTACCTTTACCTAATTCATCGCTGAGTTTAGCAGCACGTTCCAACAAGCGAGAGTGAATGTAGAATACGTCTCCAGGATACGCTTCCCGACCGGGTGGACGACGTAGGAGCAAGGACATTTGGCGATAAGCCTGGGCTTGCTTAGAAAGGTCATCATAGATGATTAAGGTCGCTTTGCCTTTGTACATGAAATACTCGGCAATACTAGCACCTGTGTAGGGAGCGAGGAATTGCAGGGTAGCTGGGTCACTGGCGTTAGCTGCGACAACTACTGTATAGTCCATCGCGCCTTTTTCTTGTAAGGTTTGGACTACGTTAGCAACGGTGGAAGCTTTTTGACCGATAGCTACGTAAACGCAAACGACATCTTCACCTTTTTGGTTAATGATGGTGTCAATAGCGATCGCAGTTTTACCAGTTTGACGGTCACCAATAATTAATTCCCGTTGACCACGACCTACGGGAATCATGGAGTCAATAGCGGTAATCCCTGTTTGCATCGGTTCGTGTACAGACCGACGGGCGATAATCCCAGGTGCTGGGGATTCAATTAACCGAGTTTCGGTAGTCTTAGGATCACCTTTACCATCAATAGGACGACCCAAAGCATCAACAACTCGACCAATGAGAGCGTCACCTACGCCTACTTGGGCAATTCTACCAGTAGCGGTTACAGAGCTACCTTCTTGAATACTCCGACCTTCGCCCATCAGTACCGCACCAACGTTATCTTCTTCTAAGTTTTGGGCGATACCGATTGTACCATCTTCAAATTCTAGGAGTTCCCCAGCCATAGCTTTTTCCAAGCCATAAATCCGGGCAATACCGTCACCAACTTGTAGCACTGTACCAACGTTAGCAACTTTAACCTCTTGGTCGTATTGCTCGATTTGTTGTTGAATGATGCTGCTGATTTCGTCAGGTCTAATGGAAATGCTCATTTGTCAGTTGTCAGTTGTTAGTTGTTAGTTGTCCGTTGTCCGTTGTCCGTTGTCTGTTGTCAGTTGTTTTTTTACTACTGACCACTGACCACTGACAAATGACTACTGACATTTATCAGAACTTTTTAGTTACTGCTTAAACGCAAAGAGAGGCGACGTAGTTGTCCACGCAAACTCGCGTCAATTACTTGAGAACCAACTTTGATGATCACACCACCAATTAAGTCGCTGTCTATTTTGGTTTCTAGTTCCACTTGACGCGCTTTGGTAAGAGTGATGACTTTTTCTGTAATTGCTTGCTGTTGAGCTTCGGTAAGCGGAACCGCAGAAGTAATTTCAGCTAATACAGTTTGATTTAGCTGGCGTAATAGCACCAAATACTGCTGTAAAATCGGTTCTAGGAAAGCAATCCGTCTTCTGTCAACTAACAGCAGTAAAAAGTTACGTAGGTAGGAGTTTCCACCTTCCCCAAGTAATTGTTTGAGAACATTTTTCTTGTTCTCTTGCTTCACAAATGGATTGCTTAAAAAGTTGGTGAGTTCTTGACTCCCTCTTAATAAGCCCAGGAAAGTCCGTGTATCTTCCGCAACCTCTTCTGTTAAGTTTTGAGATTGAGCAATAGATAACAGTGCCTGTGCATAAGGCTGAGATATTTCAGCAGTTGCTGCATCACTTTTCATATCTCGCCTCCCAGTTGTGCGATGCTACTAGCAATTAAAATTTGTTGAGCATCTGCGCTAATACCACCCTTGAGTTGTGCTTCCACTTTTTGCAGTGCTTGTGCAACTACTTTTTGTCGAAGTTGGGAAATAGCTTTATCTAGGTCTGCATTCAAATCGGATGCTGCGGTTTCTTTCAACCGGTCTACATCCAGAATCGCTTGAGCTAAAATAGCCTCTTTAGCTGCTTGGGCATTTTCCCCAGCTACTTGGGTGATTCTCTGTGCTTCTTGCTGTGCTTGGGTTAACTGTCTCTGGGCTGTTGCCAAAGAAGTTTGAGCTTCCCGCAAGCGTCTTTCTGCATCTTGAATAACGCTTTCAATACTGGAGCGTCTTTCGGTCAAGATATTGGTTAAAACTTTGCGTCCAAAGTAGAATAGTATGCCAATCAGAATTACTAAGTTAATTAGATTGGTTTCCAGGATGTCTAGGTTTAGACCGAAACCGCCTTCTGCTGCGCCTTCTGCCATTTCAGAGTTAACAGCTTCTGCGGCAAGTAATAAGATATTGCCCATGTTACCCATCTACAAGTGCGCTGCTCGCTTGGTAAGTCGTTGATTTTTCCCGACAGGGAAAAAAGTGCCAATCTTTTGGACACTTAAATTTCACCACATTTCTAGGCAATGCCCTAATGTGTTTATGCTTTCGTAGCACCAATTTGGTGATATAACAATTGCCAATAGTTAGGATATCAATTAATCATAGAAATCCTTCCATAACAGGGTTTTATTCCTGAATTGTGACTCCTGACTCCTGACTCCTGTTATATTATTTCACCAAAGCAGGTCCTAATAGTTTTTCT
Source organism: Aphanizomenon sp. UHCC 0183 (assembly GCF_009712065.1). Classification (NCBI taxonomy): domain Bacteria; kingdom Bacillati; phylum Cyanobacteriota; class Cyanophyceae; order Nostocales; family Aphanizomenonaceae; genus Aphanizomenon; species Aphanizomenon sp. UHCC 0183. The sequence continues at coordinate 142,892 of NZ_VILC01000009.1, forward strand.
AGAATCTGGTTGCTGAGGGCATCAACTTGTGCTTCTAGGGTTGCCATAGCTGTTTGCTTTTGCTGCTCTATTTCTCTAGCAGCTTGTTCGCGTTGAGCTTGGGCTTCCTGTTGAGCTTCAGCTATTTTTTGTGCCGTAATTTTCTTAGCTTCATTCTGGGCAGCTTCCATAGTCACTTGTGACTGCCTACGAGCGGATGCTAGTTGCTGCTCATACTCTTTGGTTAAGCTTTCAGCCTTAGCCAAGCGTTCACGAGCATCAAGGTTATTGGTACGGATAAAATTATCCCGATCATCCAATACCTTAGTCAGAGGCTTATAGAAAATTGCATTCAACACAGCTGCCAGCAACAAGAATTGCAATGCCATTAATGGCAAGGTAGCATCGAAATCAAACATTTCTCTCCTCTTTGGCTGGAATAGGAATTTGCTTGGCTAGTAACGTGATCCAGCCGTTGATAATTTTACGAATCTCTTCCTAGATGATCCATAAACTGCCAGTTTTTAGAGGCGTGTAGATGTCCAGTTTTTTACTTGCTGTGACATCTTGCACGTCTCTAGATTAACAAAACTTTTTCGGTCTTAGGCAAAAGGGTTAGCGAATAGCAATACCAAGGCAATTACCAAACCGTAAATTGTCAAGGATTCCATGAAGGCTAAGGTTAAAAGTAGTGTGCCGCGAATTTTGCCTTCTGCTTCAGGCTGACGAGCAATACCTTCTACTGCTTGACCTGCTGCATTACCTTGACCAAGACCAGGCCCAATTGAAGATAAACCGATAGCGAGAGCAGCAGCGATAACTGAAGCAGCTTGTACTAATGGATCCATGACGATTTTCCTTGCTTTAACTACAAAAATTACAAATGTACGTAACAATCTAGATGTGTGTTTTCACACGGCACTAGGTTCTTAAATCGCCGTAGCGATGTTTTGAGCAAGTTTGCTCGTCTGATAGTGCAACGTGGCGCAAGCCATACTGTACTATCAACTGAGGGCGTTAATGCTCCTCATGTTCTTCTTCACCGTGTCCCTCTAAGGCTTCATGAATATACGCCCCGGCTAGGGTCGCAAATACGAGGGCTTGAATGGCACTAGTAAATAAACCCAAAGCCATTACTGGCAAAGGCACAAAGAGAGGCACGAGTAATACCAATACACCCACAACTAATTCATCCGCCAATATATTTCCAAATAGACGGAAGCTTAGGGAGAGAGGCTTGGTGAAATCTTCGAGAATAGCAATTGGCAACAGAATGGGTGTTGGCTCAATATATTTCTTAAAGTAGCCTAGACCTTTCTTACTAAATCCAGCGTAGAAATACGCCAAGGATGTGAGCAATGCCAATGCGACGGTTGTATTGATGTCGTTGGTAGGAGCAGCTAGTTCACCAGCAGGCAATTTGATTAGCTTCCAGGGAATTAATGCTCCTGACCAATTTGATACGAAGATAAACAAGAATAGCGTACCAATAAATGGTACCCAGGGGCGATATTCTTTCTCTCCGATTTGGTTTTTCGCTATGTCCCGAATAAATTCTAGGGCATATTCCATGAAATTTTGGATGCCGCTAGGAATTTTTTGGACGTTTTTGGTGGCAGCTAGTGATGCTATTACTAGGATAGCAATCACAAACCATGAGGTGAGAAATACTTGCCCATGTATTTTAAGACTGCCCAGTTGCCACAAGAAGTGATGACCTACTTCCAATTCGGCGAGGGGAAAAGCATTGAAGGCGTTTAATACACTAAGCATGGGCGTTGTTCAAGATTTTCCCAAAAAATTGCAAATGGGAGGATTGTCTGTAAGGGTTTAGTAGTGCTAAACTCCTACAACTAGCTTTAAGCTTCAGGATTGAATACAGTTTGCACCAGATAGATGACGAGGGTAGCTTTGTAGGTGAGAAACCCCAAGAATATGGGCAGAATATGTAGCTGATGCCATTGAGTCGCCAATATAATCGGTATCATGATTAGAGCAAAACGATTTTTACTCAAACTTGGTTTTTCACCACCTAGCGTCTCAACATCTTTAGCCAGCATTTTTAAGTAAACCACACCTGTACACGCCCCAATGAAATAATTTAGGGCTATGTTTAATGAATAAAAAATCCACACAGAGATAAAAATAATCCCCGTCAACACAAGTGTGATTACTATCAACTTTTGATAAAGTTGATAGAACTCTCCAATAGAAGAACTAATTGGTTTTTCTACAAAACCAGATTTCTCATCTTGTTGTGTTGTCTGAGTCGGTGCAATTGATTCTTCTGACAAGCTCACGAGACTTGAAACCAGTACAGCTAATATGAGATGACTGCACATTCAGTCAGTTGAATCATATCACGATCCGGTAACACTACTTTAGAAAAAAACAATTAACTTATTTTTTGAGGAGTCAGGAGTCAGTGGTCAGTGGTAAGAAAATTGCTTTGTTACTGATTTCTTTTCATGAAGCGGGGGTTAGTAAGAGTAGTTGTTGCTTGAGGAGATGTCTTACTGCGTGCAAGTCTAGCTTGACTTGGGCTAGAATGTTAGTCAATCTGGCAGAACCATCACATTTATTAATGAACTCAAGTTCAATATTCCGGTATTTCTATGAAAACATCACATCCAGATATTATCGTGACTAGCCCAGATGGAGAATATTTGATGATTGTTGAAGTAAAACTCAATGATGTCAGTATCCGTCATGAAAATGTTATTTTTCAGCTTGAACGCTATATGATTGAGATTGGTTGCTCCCTTGGCTTGCTTGTAGCAGGAGAGCGTGTTATTGTCCTACGGGATTCTTTTGATGATTCTCAGGGTTCATCAATTCACGTAGTGGGTGAAGCAAGACTTCCAAATTATTTATTACCACCAGCAGATGAGCAATGGAGGGGAAACCCTTACCTTGAGTTTGAATCACAAGTTCAGCGATGGTTAGAGAAATTGAAACTTCAAACTAATGTAGACAGTTTACCAGATGATTTGAAAAATTTGTTTGGCGGACGGATAGTCAATCTTCTCCGACTTGGTGAAGTCAGGGCTGGTGGACCAAGGTGGAGTAAAGTTGTAAAATGAAGCCTCAAGCGGTTTTTGTCGAAACAAACTGGGTAGTAGATATTGTTGCACCTGCACATTTACAGAGTGTACAAGCGGCTCAATTGCTTTCACTTGCCGAAGCGGGAGAGTTTGAGTTACATCTACCTGCTATCTGCCTAACAGAAGCGCGTGAAACTATACCACGACGATTCAATCCACGCACTGATTCTGAAGATTTACGTAAATTTGTCAAATGGGCTAAAAAAGAAGGAAAACTGACTACAGAAGATGCTAATGCAGCGTTTCGAGTCTTTGATAAGTTTGATGGATTAGTTACTAATGAACTAACGAAAGTTCCAGAAAGATTGAGAGAATTAGCCCAGCATCCACATTTGAATGTGTTTCCTCTTTCTGAGTCTATGCTAGAACGGCAAGTGTCTATTGGTGCAATGGATACTTCGTTAAAACCTTATGATATGGCTGTATTGGCTGCAATTCTTGTCAGGGCTGAGGATTTGCGACAAAATGGATTTTCATGGGTTGGTTTTTGTGAACTAGATTCTGATCTTCAACCTTGGGATAAAAATGGTGTGTTGAAGCCTATTCTTAGTGATCTCTACAATGCTTCTCGAATCTGGGTGTATCGAGATTTTTTGGTGGAAGATGTAGATGAACTTCCCGAAGTTTGGTTCTTTTCTAATTAACCCGGTGTCAGTAAAATCATTTGTTGTTTCAAAAGATTTCTAACTCCATCTAACCCAAACTGCACTTTGGTTAAAATCTCCGCTACGGTAGATTTACCATTGCAGCTTTTCATGAATTCAAATTCGGCTGTTGATAAATTAACAATTTGGTAATCATAGTTAAATAAACATTGACTGGGAAACCCATCTATGCAAGGGTTAAGTTCGGGAATTGCAGCTAATAAAGTGTTATCTGCTGACCAGTCGGTTTTGGGTAGGGGGGGACGACTGAGGAAAAATTCGTAATGTGCTACTTCGGGATTCAGTAATTCTATCAACCGATAACGTTGACGTTCTGTGAGTTCGGCGGCTCTTTCAATTAGTTCTGGTGCTTTTTCTAGCAGCTTTTCTAGTTGCCAAAATCCGGGATTGGAAAAACCTACAAAGTCTAATTCAGAAGCATCTATGAATTTAAACAATGTATCAATATTGTAGTCTGTTTCCTGGGGATGGACGTACATATCAGCAAAGCATTCATCCCGCTGGTTTTCCATTGACCATCTTTCTTTTTCACGCTTGACAATGCGGTTATTTTCTGGTAAGGAAGCAAAGATTTTTCTTCCGACTTGAACGCCATCACGATAGTCACCGCGTTTGTTACCTTGAAGAAGAGCGATCGCTTTTTGCATTAGTTGTATTTCCCATCTTCCTAATTCTCCATACACAAAGATGTGCATTATTCCACCTGGAGCGAGTTTTTTCGCTAAAGCTTGAATGCCACGAATGGGATCTGGAAGATGATGAAGCACACCAACGCAATTAATTAAATCGAATTGTCCTGGTATCTGTTCTACATCATAGATACTCAGATGATGAAATTCTACACGGTCAGCACCGGAACTTTGACACCGTTTTTTTGCTACTTCTAATGTACCAGCACTTAAATCTATTCCGACTACCTGCGCTTGCGGGTTGAGATGTACTAAATATTCTGTTCCGACTCCTGAACCACAACCAGCATCTAATATGCGGATATCTTGCTTTTGTGGTTTTCTCCCTGTGCAGAAGTTGTAAGCAGCTAACCAATTCCAACGCCAATTATATCCTGGTGGTGGTTCGTCCAGGATGGGTTCTGGGGGGAAAGGGTAGGTATCGTAGAGTTTGGCAACAGCAGCACTTACTTGGGAGTCGGACATAATCAGGATTAACGCAGCATCTCTGAGTTTACCGGATAGGGGGATTTTGGGCAAAGAATAAATTCTGACCATTCGTAGGGGTTTAGCATTGCTAAACCCTTACTGTTGATAGATATGGGGATTGATTCCGTAATAACACTCGTGTTAAGCTATGTAGTAATAAATAAAATCTAGTTTATATATTTTGCATCTCAATTTGATTAACCAGGAGTATCAAAAATGCCAGTAGGTTTACCTGAATTCGTGGAAAACCCGGAAAATCGTTGTCCGGTAATTCTGTTGCTTGATACCTCTGGCTCAATGTCAGGACAACCTATACAAGAGTTAAACCGAGGTTTGGCGGCTTTCAAAGAAGATGTGATGAAAGATGGTCAAGCTTCTTTAAGTGTAGAAGTTGCTATTGTCACCTTTGGACCTGTGCGACTGACGCAAGATTTTGTCACTATAGACCATTTTACACCGCCTAAGCTAGAAACAGAAGGTGTTACACCAATGGGTGCAGCCATAGAATATGCTTTGGATTTATTAGAAACCCGCAAACAGTCTTATAAAGATAACGGTGTCCATTATTATCGTCCTTGGGTATTTTTAATTACCGACGGTGCGCCTACAGATGCTTGAGAGGGTGCAGCGCAAAGAGTGAGGGAAGAAGAAGAACAGCGGCGAATGTTGTTTTTTACCGTTGGTGTTCAGGGTGCTGATATGCACAAACTTAAACAAATTGCACCTCGTCCTCCAGTAATGCTGAATGGCTTAGATTTTCGTTCTTTATTTGTTTGGCTTTCCACTTCCATGAAACGGGTTTCTAGTGGCAAAGTAGGGGAAGCTGTGGCATTACCGCCGGTGGGATGGGGGCAAATTACAACATAATCTGAATAGAAACCAGATCCCCGACTTCTAATATTAAGTTGATAATTTATTGACATGATTAAACAAGAAGTCGGGGATCTTAAATTAGATTTTGAGGATTTATTTATTGTGGGTTGGAAAGCTATAGCGCGTTCTGCTGTGGGAACGAGTCATCAAGAGCAAAAAATACCAATACCTTGTCAAGACTGCGGAAATTATCGCATTTTTAATGATGTGATTGTGGGCGCAGTTGCTGATGGTGCTGGAAGTGCTAAATATTCTCATTTTGGTTCTGAATTGGCGGTAGAAACTGTAATTAAATGCTTTGCTGATATTAATGAACTTCCTGATAAACAAGGTTTTTCTCAACCACTTTCGGAAATGGAAGCTAAGGAAGTTTTTACTAAGTTTGTCAAGGATGTTATTACTGCGTTAAACAAAGAAGCAGATAATAAAGGTTATTCTGTTCATGATTTGGCTTGTACATTGTTGGTTTTTATAGCGACTTCTGAATGGGTTGCAGCTATGCAAATTGGGGATGGATTTATGGTGGTGCTTTCCCAAGATGCAGAATATAAATTATTGTTTGAACCAGATAAGGGGGAATTTTTCAACGAAACAACTTTTGTGACTTCAGCTAATGCGCTGGAGGAAATGCAGGTACAGGTAATTTCAGGAAAGCAAGAGTTTATTTGTGCTTCTACTGATGGATTAGAAAAAGTTGCAATTCGCTTGAGCGATTGGAAACCTCATGCGCCATTTTTTAAACCTTTGGAGGAATATTTGCGAGAAACAGATAACCCAGGAGGAAATGATGATAATTCCGACTTGAGCTTTTAGACAGGGAATTAATTCCCTGGCTTCTGGCTATTTGGAGATTGTTTGTTGTGGTTGTCAGAATCAGGATTTCCAGGATTTAAGGATGTACAGGATTTGATTGATTTTTTACCTGATGAAAATAAATATAATATTCCATCATTCCCAATAGTCGGTTTAAACCGACTTGAGCTTTTAGACAGGGAATTAATTCCCTGGCTTCCTATTTGGAGATTGTTGGTTGTGGTTGTCTGAATCAGGATAACCAGGATTTCAGGATGTACAGGATTGTTATTTGTAGGTTTTCTGTGAATATTTAATGATTATAAATTATGATTCAGAGGAAAATATATTTTATATTATTCATAAAAACATTCATCCCGCTGGTTTTCCATTGTCATAACCTAGTAGTGGTTCATCCAGGATGGTTTCGGGGGGGGGAATGGATAGGTGTCGTAGAGTTTCGCAACAGCAGCACTTACTTGGGAGTCGGACATGATTAGGAGTAACTCAGTATCTCTGAGTTTACTGGATCGGGGGATTTTGGGCAAAGGAAATTTAAGAGAACTCCACAAAAAGAAATGCCCAATGTCATTCTGTTCGCGCAGCGTAGTGAAGAATCTCTTGATATGCTTCGTTTCGCTATGGCTAACGCCACGCTCCGCGAACGCTACACTCAGCATGACAAAACAGGATCATTTATTTTGTGGCTTAAGTAGGTTGGCGTTGAAAATTGTCGTTATAGCAAGGCAAGATACATATCTTAACTTTCTTCATCCTCCTTTAGTTCATATAATCTATAACTTCGTTGTAGTCTTGTGAATGAACTACTCTAAGTGCAAATTATGCAAAGAGGGGAGATGGTAAGATTTTGTTTGGGTCGTTTCTGTGTACTTATTGTCTTAATTTGTAGCTTATTAGCTGGTTGTAGTGGGAATTATCGCCCAAACAAAGTTCTCCAAGTGGCGACTGAACCGACATTTCCACCTTTTGAGTTTCAAGGTAAAGGTGGAGAATTAGTAGGTTTTTCTATTGATTTGATGAGGGCAATTGCTAGTGCTGCTAATTTCCAGGTAGAATTTCAGAGTTTACCTTTTGATGGCATTATTCCCGCACTACAAGCTAAAACTGTAGATGGGGCGATTAGTTCTATTACGATAACGGAAGAGAGGGCGAAGACGGTAGCTTTTTCTCGTCCCTATTTTAAAGCAGGTTTGGCCATAGCTATTCGCACAGATAATCAAAATATTACAGGCTTTGACAGCCTCCAAAATAAAAAAATTGCTGTCCAAATGGGGACAACCGGCGCACAAAAGGCTAAAAGTGTAATTGGGGCGGAAGTTCGCAGTTTTGACTCTGCACCATTAGCCCTCCAAGAATTACAAAATGGCAATGTTGATGCAGTTATTAATGATGCACCTGCGAGTTTATACGCCATTAATACAGGTAATTTGCAAGGAATCAAAATCATCCAGCAATTACTAACTGAGGAATTTTATGGAATTGCAACTGCTAGAAATTCTCCTTATTTATCTTTAATTAATCAAGGTTTAAGCAAGATTTTAAAAAATGGCAACTATCAGCAAATTTACCAAAAATGGTTTAAGTCTGTACCGCCAACATTACCAGAAACATTAGCATTTATTAATCAAAAATCAGCTATATCTAATTCTCTGACTGTGATATGGCAATCTTTACCAACTTTATTAACAGGTGTATTGGTAACATTACAATTAGCATTTGTATCAGGTTTATGTGGTTTAACTAGCGGTTCTCTGATTGGCATAATTCGCCTTTCTCATATTAAATCTTTGCGGTTTTTAGCTAGGGTTTATATAGATTTTTTCCGAGGAACGCCGTTATTAGTGCAGATATTTATGATTTATTTTGGTTTACCAGCAATTTCTCAAGAGTTAGGGTTTACGTTCCCTTTAAATCGTCTTTTAGCTGGGATAATTGCCTTAAGTTTAAATAGTGCAGCTTATATTGCGGAAATTGTGCGCGGCGGAATTCAATCCATTGAAATTGGACAATCAGAAGCAGCAAAATCACTAGGTTTAAATCCTGTGCAAATAATGCGCTATGTGATTTTTCCCCAAGCATTTCGGCGGATGATTCCCCCTTTAGGGAATGAGTTTATTAGTCTATTAAAAGATACTAGTTTAGTTGCGGTGATTGGCTTTGAGGAATTATTCAGAAAAGGACAATTAATTGTTGCGGAAAATTATCGCGCTTTTGAAATTTACGCGGCTGTGGCTGTAATTTATTTGTGTTTAACTCTGATTTCTTCCCAACTTTTTAGCCGATTAGAAATATGGATGAATCCAAGTAAGTAGCTTGGCGTTAAAAATTGCCATTATAGCAAGGCAATAGGCAATAGTAAAGAAGTTTTCAGCGATTTTACGTTTCTTTACACAGTTTGGTTTTATTGTGTTAACCTACTTATACACTTGAGGGTAGAGTCAATCCAAAATCGAGTGACATTCCACTAAGTAGGTGGGCGTTAAAAATTGTCGTTGGGGCAAGGGAACAGGGAACTCTTAACTGGGAACAGGAAGAGAGTTTTGAGTGATTTTACTTTTCTTCACATACCTTTAAATTTTTCTGTTCACCTACTTAATCTCTAATTTGTCTTTTTATTTTCCGATAATCCCAAGGGTCAACAAATTTTTTATCACTCCAAACCCCAATTTTTTGCTGTTGCGCTTGTGCTTCGGCTTGTTGTACTATGTCCTTGCTCGGACATTTACTTAAATAAGAACGATATACTTTAGCCAATCCTTCTCTTAGCAAAACTTGCTGTAAAAAAGTGCCATCTTTTAAACGCACCTCTGCAATTTTTCTGCCATAGCTATCGCTGTCTGTGATATTTAACTGTACACGATTATCTGTTTGCTTGATCAGTTCCTCTATCCGTATTTTTGCTTTCATCCCCCAAACAAACTGACTTACATCTTTAGTAATTTTACTCTTTTTTTCTTTCTGAGAATGGGGTATTTCTGGAGCATCAATACAAGCAAACCGCACTGTGAACTTTTGACCATCAGCATTTTTCAACACTAATGTGTCACCATCACTGACTCTCTCAACCAGATTACCTTGAGGGGCAAACAAGTTATCGCACGCCATTAAACTCAAGGCAATGGTAGCTGTACCCAGCCAAATTAACCCTTGTTTTACAAATTTATTCATCTTCATACAGAAGGTTGGATTAGTCACTGCAACTCATCATTACATACATCAATCATGATTCTCTTATGAAGATTATGAAGCCTATTAAAGACTCTCAAAGCAATTCTGTTGATCAAGATATTGAGGAATTCCTCAATCAGTTAGAAGATATTGTTCTAAATCATTCCATATCAGATACAAGTAATTCTACAAACCAAGAAAGCAGTGAGAATACTCATACTTTTGATCTAGCCGCTTGGGAAGATGCAATTGCTGATATTGAACAGTATTTAGAGCAAAAAAACAAATAGGAATCAGGACTCAGGAGGAAGAAATAATATTAAATCTGGAAAAGTAACCGATAAATGAACGGTTTCAAAGCTGATTTCTTACACCTAATTCACCTTTTCAACCCGAAAACTCTTGATTTACTCAGGTTTTCGGCTTATCCAGCATTTTCTGCCTTTGAGCTTCATATAACATTAAAGCAGCAGTGATCCCTACATTCAAAGATTCTACTCCAGGACTGAGGGGAATTTTCACCTGGATATCCGCTAATGCGGCTAAATCCGCTGATAATCCTGCCCCTTCGTTACCCAATAATATTAAACTAGGTTTACGCCAATCTACTTGCCAATAGGTTGAATCGGCATTAGGTAAGGTAGCTATTACTTGCATTCCGGCTTGCTGACTTTGCCGAACTGTGGTTTTCAAATCTGCACTTACAGCCATGTTTAAGCGAAACCATTGTCCAGCAGAAGCTCGTAAAACCTTGGGATTATCTAAATCTACACTATCTTCACTTAACCACAAACCTGATGCACCTGCGGCTGCGGCTGTGCGAATCATAGTTCCCAAGTTACCAGGATCTTGAACAGTTTCTAAGGCCAGAACTAAGCCAGTGAAAGGAATTTGTCTTGGTTGTGCCTCTCGTTGAGCGATAGCTACTATACCATCAGGATTGACAGTTGTAGCCATTGCTGCTAGAACTTCTGGACTGACAATTTCCACCCGATAGCACTGACTACAAATCACTTCCCATAGTTGGTAATGTGTATCATGCCATTGCGAAGTACAACATACCGCATCTAAGGGATAGGAAACCGCACAAGCTTCCTCCAGCAAATGCGTTCCTTCCAATAAAAATAGTTGTTGCTTATTTCTCTCCTTTGTGGAGTGCAACTTGCGGATTTGTTTAACTAAAGAATTTTGTAAACTTGTGATCACAATCTTAGATTTTAAATTTCGGATTTGAGATTAATCCAAAATTGATATGCGGAACCCCGGACTTGAACCCGTTCGTTAATCTCAACCTCTGATTATAGCGTTACTTGTATTTACTCAACTGCCAAGTATTTTCGGAAAATTGAGCAACCGGAAAATTCAGCGATCGCTAGGTAACAAATTGGTTTATGCTGTGAATAGTCAAAGTTTAAGAAATATTAAGTTCTCTTCCCAGTATACTCATGCAATGTATTGTTAATCGCCGCGATCAGTTTTCAGCAGTTGGTCGGTATTGGTTCCCAGAACTGAATGAAATCGAGAATTTAGAAAAATTTGGTGCTTACTCGAAATTTCCTGGACACGGACATAACTATGTCTTGTTCATCTCTATGATTGGGGAATTAGATGAGTATGGTATGGTACTAAACCTGTCCGATGTGAAGCACGTCATCAAAGAGGAAGTTACCGGTCAACTAGATTTTTCCTATCTTAATGATGTGTGGACAGAATTTCAACAAACTCTCCCCACGACGGAAAATATTGCGCGAGTGATTTGGGAACGGTTAGCACCCCATTTACCTTTGGTGCGCGTCCAGTTATTTGAACATCCTCAACTTTGGGCAGATTATCAAGGAGAGGGAAAACAAGCTAATTTAACCATCAGGACTCATTTTAGCGCTGCTCACCGTCTAGCGCCCAACCTCAGTGCTAATAAATATGGTAGATGTACTCAGACTCACGGACATAATTATCATCTAGAAGTGACTGTAGAAGGGGAAATAGACTCCCGTACGGGCATGATTGTGGATGTAGCTGCTTTAAATCGAGTGGTGGAAGATTATGTGGTGAAAATATTTGATCACTCTTGTGTAAATGAGGATATTCCTTATTTTGCCGATATTGTACCCACTACAGAGAATATTTCCCGTTACATTCATGGTCTTTTAGAATCACCCATTGATGAATTAGGGGTGAAGCTATCCAATGTTAAACTGTTTGAAAGTCATCAACTTTGGGCAGATTATTCGGGTCAGGGTATGGAGGGTTATTTGAGTATTAGCACTCATTTTAGCTCTGCTCATAGATTGGCACACCCTGATTTAAGTTTGGCAAAAAACACGGAAATTTATGGTAAATGCGCCCGTGTAAATGGACATGGACATAATTATCAATTGGAAGTAACTATAAAAGGAGATATTGACTCCTCTACGGGGATGGTTATTGATTTGGGGGCTTTAAATCAGATAATTACAGATTACGTGATTGAGCCATTTGATCATACTTTCTTAAATAAGGATGTTGCTTTCTTTAATCAAGTTGTGCCAACTGCGGAAAATATTGCCCTTTATATTAGTAATACTTTGCGATCGCCTATTCAAGAGTTAGGTGCAACTCTTTACAAAGTTAAACTGGTGGAAAGTCCCAATAACGCTTGCGAAATCTATGCGGCTGATTCTGAATCAATATCTGTTAATGCAGCAGTAAGTCAACCAGTATTGGCAATAGTTTAAACACATCCAGATCCCCGACTTCTTTGAGAAGTCGGGGATCTAGATTCCTAACTCCTCTTTTAATTCAGCCAATGTTTGAGGAGTTTCTATTGTTGTTTCAGCCCATTCTAAAGCCCGAAATAAACGTTTAGCGTTTTCAGGTGATCTTAATAAATAAACACACTCTAATAAACTGGAAAGTTCATCTTCGGCAATTAACGCCACATTTTTCTGATTACGACGTTTAATTTAATTACTATAATTTCCCGTTGGTCACACACCTGATCTAAAATAGTTGCTAATATTTACTCATGCTGAATATGGGATTTAAGCTTATTTGCTAATTTTCTATCTAACGTCACTAACTCAAGTCTATGATGCTTAGTAGTTGCAGCAATAATAGAATCAGGCAATTTTGTTTTGTGAGTATATCTAAAGCTGATAGTCTCATTTTCAATTGCTGGTGTGATCGTTAAATATTTCATACGACTTAATAAAAATACAACAGATTCTTTTTCTGTTGGTGTTATAGACGGAAAACTCAATAACTCCATACGAGTTATTGCACTATAAGCACATTCACCAATTTGAATTTGCTTGTTTTTTAATATCTCCAAAACTATTAAATCGCGTTGCAGCAAACCAATCACTATATTTGTATCTAATAAATACTTAATCCCATTCATCGCGTAATGCTCTTTGTAACTTTAATGGATCTTGATTTTTAAAAGTTGGAAATTCAGGCAAATCATTAACTAAATCAACTAATAACTGAGATGATTTTACAGTGAGCGGTGTCGAACTGTGTTTTTGTCGCTCCTCCAACAACATTTTTTCGACAGCTTTCTGTACTAATAGCTGCATATCAGGCATTTCCAAAAGTTGATTACCCAACTCATCAGGTAACTCGATTTTAACTTGCATAAAATCCTCCTTAGATTTCTCAAAAATTAACAAAAATATAATCAATAGTTAGTGTTAGTTTTGCCATAACTCCATTTATGAGAAATAGAAAACCCCCACAGGATCAAAAATTTTATATTTTGATTTTAATCTGATTCATAATTATGAGTATCTGGTTTTTTTCTTACTAATCAATTCCTAACTCCTCTTTTAATTCAGCTAATGTTTGAGGAGTTTCTATTGTTGTTTGAGTCCATTCTAAAGCCCGAAATAAACGTTTAGCGTTTTCAGGTGATCTTAATAAGAGACTTCCAAGAAATAAATTATCCTAAGAAACGAACCACAGAGGCACAGAGTACACAGAGAGAGAATTTCTGCATCAGTTTTGGGACATTTTTTTATTTGGAAGTCTCTAAATAAACACACTCTAATAAACTGGAAAGTTCATCTTCGGCAATTAACGCCACATTTTTCTGATTACGACGTTTAATTACTATAATTTCCCGTTGGTCACACCTGATCTAAGATAGTTGCTAAATTCAACTTTGCTTGCGAGTAAGTGGTTTCTTTGCTTAACATTCTCTTTTTTAATAAGTTTTACAACTATATTGTACAACATAGGAACTCAAAGCTAGTTAATCAGATCATTATTTGGTTAGTAAAAATATATTTGGATATTTTATGCGAACTGCAAAAAGCCGTCTTCAGGATTATAAAATTCACTCAAGATTGTAAGGATTGATAATTTTAACTGGTGTCATTTTAAAATCATCAATATTGCGAGTAACTAAAGTCAATTTATGATAATGCGCTGTTGCGGCAATCAGACTATCCATTACGGCTAATTTTTTACCTTTCAATTCTGCATTTGCAGAAAATTTTGCCCAATTATCTAAAATATCATCATGTATCGGTAAAACACGGGAATAAAATTCAATTTCTACTTTTTGCAGCCATATTTTTAGTTTTTGATATCGTTCAGGTTGTGAGTTTTGGATTTTATAAATCCCTTTTTTTATTTCAGCGATGGTAATACTACTTAAAAATAGCTGTTCCATTGGTTGCTGATTAAACCATTGACTAACTTGGGGGTTGGGAGCTTTTTTAACAAACTCAGACATTACACAAGTATCAATTAGATAAGTCATAGTTCAAAATTCCTGCCTGTGTCTTTATCACGTTCAAACAATGAGGCGATATCATCTTCGGCAGATTCATCATCTATAAAACGTAATCGCTCAAATAAAGGCAGTTCTTTTTTTTGTTGCTGCAAGTAATTGGATAATATTTTAATGACTGCTTCCTGTGCATTTTCATAGTGACTGACTGCGATAATTTCATTAATTAGTTCATCATCTATTGTGATAATGGTCATTGTTTTGTTCTCCGTTATATTGAATAAAAGTTCAGATTTACCTAAGCCTGTAAATGGTTAGGCATCAAGAATATCCGCTACTAAATCTAAATCTAATATTTTCCCCTTTTTTACTATCATGATTATACCACCAAGTCAAACGGGCAGCTAGAAACCACATCTACATCCACCTAAGTTTTATTTTTCATAATGCTAATTATCGGTTAAACAAATGCCGACGACTGGCTAAACTGCGTAAATAGCGATAAATTAACCAAGCTAAAAGTCCTAAACCAAAATTGAATAATATTTCTTGGACTATAAACCAGAAAATTTTCGGATCAAACCAAAGTTCCCACCGCAAAGGACTAATTTTTCTGGAGAGAATCAATAATCCAAATAGAGAATTTCCGCCTAGTGATAGGATTAACAATACTAAACCTCTTTGCCAAGTGCGGGCTGAGGATGTACGTCCAGAAATTAACTCTAAAGGGTGTTTTTTCTGGAGTTTTCGCAGTAGTTGTTCCAACCGCCAAAACATCCATAATAGTACAGGAAATAAACAATAAATGAGTAAATTTGTGGGTCGTGAAAACCTCACGGAAATAGATAAAATATTGACTAAAGCATGAAAGAAAACAGAATTTAACCAAGCAATAAAAATTAAATGCCGATGGCGATTAAACCTTTTACTGGCAGAAATATATATTGCTAAAGCGTATCCCCAAGGAGCAGAAAACATGGCATGGACTGGTGTACCAATGCTACGGTCGAGAATGGAAGATGTGCCGTGATATAAATAAATCCAGGTTTCTTCCGCTGTGAAACCTAAAGCTACGGCTATGGTAAACAAAAAAACTGTGGTAGCTCGGAGATGATACTGACGTTGTAGATAGGAAATGGGCAGAATAACTGCTATTAATTTACAACCTTCTTCAATGGGAGCGATCGCTAATATTTGCCGGAAAACGACCCCAGGAAAATGACGCTGGATCTGTTGCCAGTCTAAAACCCGGTTAGCCACATTTTCCATAGCCCATTCTAAGCCCAGAGCAGCAAAACCAGAGATAGCGCCAATAATGAACAAAACCCATAAATTTAACCAAGGTGGGGCAGCAGGAGTTCTGCGGTAATAAAACCACAAAAATAGCAGGGGGGGGATAACTGCCCACAACACTAAATATAAATTAGCCACTCACCTGAGAAATGATAGTACGGTGACGAAGACTATTGCTAGTAATAGTAGGAGGTTGGAAACCTGCCCCAATTAAGGCTTGTTCAATATCCAAACTGAAATATTCATCTAAATAAGGTTCGGTACTTTTAAGCAACGTCAAAATATAAGTTGGCATTTTTTTGTAAATTTCCGATTTGGGATTCATGTCCATAATTGCTAGGTGTCCACCGGGACGCAAAATACGTCTAGCTTCAGCAAAAATCTGGTGAGTTGCTGATTGAGGTAATTCATGACACATCAAAAAAATTGAAGCTAAATCAAAGGAAGCATCTGCTATGCCTGTAGATTCTGCTTGACTATGTACCCAGTTAATTTGGGTTTGACGTTCTTGGCTACGATAGTTAGCCACAGCTAGGAAGTAAGGAGATAAGTCTAAACCAGTAATTTTGGCGTGGGGATAAACTGCCTGTAGGGCAAAGGTACTCATGCCGACGCTACACCCTAAGTCTATAACATCTTGTGGCTGCTCAGAAATAGAATTTTTGAGGATATCGTGAAAGCTTTGGCGAAGTTTTGCGTCACCTTGATTTTCTGGTTTCTGCCAAATCCTAGAGTGGACAGCATGAGCCGCAGATTCTACTTCAAAAGCAGCTTGCCAACTGAGATTTCCGGTTTCATAGGCGTGGAATGAGGTGACGTAGTAATCTGGGTAGTTTAGCTGCGGATTTTGGACTTGCGCTAAATCGCTTCCCCAATCACGGGTTTGCAGTTTCTCTACTTCCTTTGTCCAAAATACACCAATTTTTTCAGCCCGTTTAATCATCATTTGTCTAGCTCGGTGTTTAGCAAGATTAGCTACGGGTTTAATGGCTAAGATGCTATTGACGAAACGGGATGCTAAATCAGGTTCGGTCTTGATGGTAGTAGTCATAAATCAATTTTCTCTGGAACACTCTTTTTAACTTATGACATATTGGCTGGATTTGAGTCTATATCTGGCTAAATTTAGTATTTTCTCAAGTATTTTTACTCTGCCGAAAGATTAGATCTTGCTGGCTAAAACCGCGAGTTGTGTATAGTTAATCAGATTAATGGTGTTGTTAGCAGTATCAATTTTAATCCATTCCTTTTCAGAGAGTTTTTCCATGATTTTGGTTGTTTCTTCCAAGGTGATTTCTGTCACCTCTGCCAAATCTTTCAGGGGAATGTTAAAAATTTTCTGGACTTGTTCTGATTCTTGACTATAACTATCGGTTAAACTTATTAAGGTATGGGCAAGTTTAACCGCAGGTGGTGACAAGCGCATTTGTAGCCGCAGATTAATTTGACGAATTCTGCCTACCATCAGTTGCAGCATTCTATGATGTAAATGTGAGTCTTGAAACAGGATTTGAAGAAAGCTCTCCCTAGAAACACTTAGTAGTTTTACTTTGGAAAGGGAAACAACGTCCGTTGACCTGGGGAATTCATCTAAAACAGCCATTTCTCCAAAGAAATCACCTGGTCCTAAAATTGCTATGGTGAAGGATTCTTCTCCATGGGTGCGGCGAACTTTCACCCAACCGGAAACAATAAAGTAAACTGCATTACCCCAGGCATCTTCCATTAAAACAGCCCGTCCTGATGGGTAATCATGTTCAGTTGCTATATTCAGCAGCCATTCTCTGGTTTCTAGACTTGATGTACTTAGGAGTGGAAAAGTATTAATAATAATATCTTTTTTCATGAATATCTAAGGAAGGATTGTAACTAGAGATCAGGGGGCAATGAATAGGAATTTTTTCATTACCAATTATCAATTATACCCAACACGGCTTAATTATTTGATTCTCCGGGTAGGGGTAAAGCAATAGCTAAACCCCTACAAATCTAGGGTTTTCGTGATTTTACAAAAGTCCATGTCCCAACCGTTTTGAGTATACCTATAGGACTCCTATTTGATTTTTGATAGCCTGCGTGGCGTAGCCATACAAGACTCAGTAGGTATCAATTCTGTCTTTCCTGTTCCCTGTTAAGAGTTCCCTGTTCCCTGACCACACAAGTAAATTCACAGAATCAAACCGGATTCCTATATGTTAATTCTGAATTCTCAGAGTTTGGGCGGCAAGATAAATTTTTGTCCATTCACCTAGAACTTGATGATTTTTAAGTTGTAGTTGTTGGGCTATAGTTTCTATGGAGTTACCTGCTTTGCGGAGGTTGAGGATTTGTTGTCCTAGAGGGGTGATTTTTTCTGGAAGTTGTTGCCATTGGGTTTCTGTTAGCCCTAGATTATGTTCTTCTAGGGAGGTGGACAGCCAGTTATCAATCAGTTCTGGTTGACCTTTGATGGCAAAAACGCGGACGGCATGATAACTGAGTTTTTCCCGCAGACGATATACTTCTTTGATGGGTTTATGGAGTTGTTTGGCAATTTCTTCTTGGGATGTGCCTTGCAGATATAAGCGCAACCAATCTACTGCGTGTTGTCCAATATTTTCTAACAGGTATTGTTCAAATTTTTCCTGTACGAGTTGACGGTTGACTATTTGTTCTTCTAGGTGTTGGGTTTCTTGATATTGAGCGATCGCCTGATTATCCACTAAGTTCACTGGATTGTCGTTGTTTTCGGCGAGAATTTCCTCGGAAACAAGTTTCACTAATTCGCTGCTAGGTACTTGTGTTAAGCCTCCCCGCTGAATCCTTCGCAGGTAGTTAACAAAGCGGTATATTAGGATTGGTTGATTCCGAACTGGACGTAAACAATATTCTTCGATGCTGGCAAATAGTAATGTGTCCCGCAACCTTTTGTCCGTTGTTAATGCGGCAATGTGAGTCATTTGTTGTTGGATATATGAGTCACTTTGTATCAGGTCTTGGAGGACTTCTTGCAGGACATCAATAACGCTTCGTTGGCGATCGCGGCTGAGAGATATCCAAGTTTGAATTTTGTTTCTGACTGCCACTACACTACCCAATCGGCTAATCAGTTGACGATAAGCCTTCTCTCTGCCCATACCTAAATAACGTTTGTGCAGAATTCGCCACCGATATTCCATTGCTTGTTTAGCAATTTCTAGTTCTTTTGGGTTAAGTAAATTAAACCTTTCTAAATCTACTCCCAAAAGCCAGTTAAGAATACTTTCTCTAGTAGTCTGACTTTGTTCTGGACATTCTGTACTTAGTCGCTGTTGCCAATATTGAGCTAGATTTGCCCCATCTTTTGTCATAGCAATATTGCACTCCTCGAAATTAGATTTAGCGATTTAGTAGCAGGTAATAACTCCTATTTAATTCGTTCAATAGACCGCAATACCAAATTAAGATGAAGCTACATTGAATAAGATTTCAAAAATAATTAACCGCAGATAAACACAGATTAAGAGGGATGAATTAATGGATTCCATCTAAAAGATTCAGCCGTTTTGAAGATCATGATATTGCTAGTACCGCAGAGCGGAAGTCAAAAGTCAAAAGTCAAAACGAAGACAGTATAGGCTTTTTACCGATTGAGAATGGTCGGTTTACTTACGCCGTGTTGTGCTAGTTAGGGAAAAAGGGAATAGGAGGTCACTTGATTTTGGATTAACGATTTTGGATTTTGGATTGACTCCACCAAACCAGTGTAGAGTTTGAAAATTTGGGATTTTGGATTGGTGTTAGCGAAGCGTACGCAGCGCAGCGAGTATTTTTCCGTCCTCAAGCACGGGGACTCATACCAAATTTTTGTAATCTAAAATCTAAAATCTAAAATCTAAAATTCCCGGTCATTACCCATTACCTATTACCCATTACCAGCCGAATATACCAATTAGCCTCTGGCTGCACCAATAATGGGATTTTCTACAGAGTCTCGATACTGTTGAACGTCTGCTGTGTAAGCAATTGGCAATACAGCTTCTACGTTTTCGTGGGGACGGGGAATAATTACCCAAGATTCGAGAGTACCACCATAAACTTTTTCTACAGCATCCACACCGGCTGCCATAGCGGCTTTGACTTCAGAAACATCACCACGAATATTGACGGTAAAGCGAGCGCTACCAACTCTGATATAACCAACGAGGGTAACTCGACCGGCTTTTACCATTGCGTCTGCTGCTGCGAGAACGGCGGGAAAACCCTTGGTTTCTAATGATCCAACAGCTTGTAGTGACATTTTTTAATCTCCTGTTATGAATATAAAGTTATCGGTTGCTACAAATTATTTTTATGAAGGAATACTTCAATTTTTGATAGCTAACTCTCTTAGAAAATACGGAAAGGTTCGGATTTGGAGGTGAAGTGGATAGGTAAAACTGTTTCCACATTTTCCGGGGGGTTGGGAATAATGTAGTGGGTAATAACCTCACCACCATAAACTTCTTCACCAGCGACAATTCCAGCGGCTACGGCTGTTTGCACTTCCGCAACGTGACCTCTGACAGCAACTATCATGCGACCACTTTCGGCGATACCATAATAGACAATGGTGACACCAGCGGCTTTAACCATTGCGTCTGCTGATGCTAAAACCGCAGGAAAACCTAATGTTTCAATTACGCCAACTGCCATTGGCATGGCTTGAATCTCCTACGTTTGGGATAACCGATTCCTATTTTACGAGGATTGTGTACCTATTTTAATTTTTGCGGAAATTTTCTTTTTTAACTTTTTTAAATTGATCACTGGGTATTGGTCATGGTGCTACGCACTGATGTACACTAGAATTTATGTTTCCAAGTTTTCTTCCTGCCGCCGTTGGTCAACTCACAGAACCAACATCCATCGCTTTGGCTCAAAATATCCAAAGTCAGGCGATTAGCACGTTTCTATCTAATGAATCCATTAATACCACTTATATCCAACAAGGTCACGGTGGTACACCGATTTTATTAATTCATGGTTTTGATAGTTCGGTGTTAGAATACCGCCGACTTTTGCCTCTATTGGCGGAAAAAAACGCAGTTTGGGCTGTAGATTTGTTGGGATTTGGTTTTACAGATAGATTACCGGGGATTGCTTACAGTGCGATCGCCATTAAAACCCATCTCCACTCGTTTTGGCAAACCCTGATTAACCAACCTGTGATTTTGGTGGGTGCATCAATGGGTGGGGCTGCGGCTATAGATTTTACCCTCACCTATCCAGAAGCAGTAAAACAACTGGTATTAATAGATAGTGCGGGATTAAAAGGTAATTCCCCATTAAGTAAATATATATTCCCACCTTTGGACTATTGGGCAACGGAATTTTTGCGGAATCCCAAAGTGCGTAAAAGCATTTGTCGAACTGCATACAAAAACCCTGATCTCATCTCTGAGGATGCTTTGTGTTGCGGAGAATTACACTTACAAATGCCTAATTGGACTCAAGCCTTAATTGCCTTTACCAAAAGTGGCGGTTATGGTGCTTTTAAATTTCCCCAACTTGCCAAAATTGAGCAACCAACTTTAATTTTATGGGGCGATAGTGATAAAATTTTAGGAACTGGGGATGCTCCCAAGTTTGCCAAAGCTATTCCCCAAAGTAAGCTAATTTGGATCAAGGATTGTGGACATATTCCTCATTTAGAACAACCGCAAATCATCGCTCAAAATATATTAGAATTTGTGAATTAATTTCATAATTCATAAGTTTTATCAGAGGATAAATAGTGAATTATCATGGCTGAATTTAACTGGATTAACGGTCTAATTGGGGGTATCCTCATTGGTATCAGTGCCACTATTCTTTTAGCATTTAATGGTCGGATAGCTGGAATTAGTGGTATGGTTAATGGTGCTATCAGTTTTAATAAAAACGATGCTTGGCGGTGGTTGTTTCTGTTAGGAATGTTAGCTGGTGGTGCTATTTATGAATTTGTTTTGTCACCCCAACCGACTCCTACTTCCAAGTTTGCACCCTTAACAATGATTATTGGTGGCCTTATTGTTGGTTTTGGGACAAGAATGGGAAGCGGTTGTACCAGTGGACATGGAGTGTGTGGTTTAGGTCGCCTGTCAATGCGATCGCTTATAGCTGTTTTGACTTTTCTTTCCAGCGCCTTTTTAACTGTATTTATTGTCCGTCACTTGTTAAATTAACTTGGTTAATAATAGCTGATTTATTAGTTATTAATTTTATACATTTATTTACTATTTTATGCAAGAGTAAAGTATCCATGAATACTAAACAGTATTTGACAGTTTTTATTTCAGGTTTATTATTCGGGTTGGGTTTAGGGTTTTCTCAGATGATAGATCGAGGACGAGTTATTGGTTTTTTAGATTTAGCTGGAGTTTGGGACCCGACACTGTTGTTCGTCTTAGGAGGTGCTGTTACTGTAACTTTAATCTCCTTTCGCTTTGTATTAAAACTTCCTCATCCGTTATTAGACGATAAATTTTATTTACCTACTCAGAAAAATATTGATTCATCTTTAGTTGTAGGGTCAGCAATTTTTGGTATTGGTTGGGGAATTTCTGGCTATTGTCCCGGACCGGGAATTACTGCTTTAGTATTAGGCATTTTCAACCCTGTATTGTTTTTAATTGGCTTAATTATAGGTTCTTTAACTTATAAGTTTTATAGAGATTTTAATCAATAGTCAAACCTTAATAGTTAACCAATTAGTAATAAGTTGATGAAAAATTTTCAACAAATATTGCAGTACATAACATTTAGGAAAATAAATCAATGAGTTTACCGCTAAATACAGAAAATCTGCAATTATTGATTAATTTAATCCCTGAAGAAAAAATCTCTTTCTGGAAAAGAGTTTTTGAACAATTTGATGTAGATAACAGCAAAACTTTAGATGTGGCTGAATTAGGTGAAGTAATCCACTCAATGGGATGTAGACGGTCAGAAGAGCAGATTCGTATGGCGATCGCCACCATTACCGGCAGTCAAGACACACATATAGTTAACTTTAAGCAGTTTGTGGCTTTGATGCAACTCGATTTACTGGGAATATCAACCTTACCAGGAGAATTAATAACTGAAGCAGCCCCACAAGCTATTACCGAACCAATTCAGATTACTTATTTTATTGATATTCTTTGTATTTGGGCATATATTGCTCAAATTCGGATTGATGAATTGAAATCTACTTTTAAACACCAAATAGTGATTAATTATCACTTTGTTTCCGTATTTGGAGATGCCCGTCACAAACTAGAAAACCGTTGGCGCGATCGCGGTGGATTAGCAGGTTATAGTAACCACGTTCAAGAAGTAGTAGCAAGATTTAATCATCTCAGCGTACATCCAGAAGTTTGGAAAAATGTCACTCCCCATTCCTCCACCTCAAGTCATTTATTCCTGAAAGCTATTCATTTACTAGAAAGCAAAGGATTAGTAGAAAGCAAAGGAACACAAAGTTGTTGCGAAAGAGCTATTGCTGCTTTACGTCAAGCTTTTTTTCAGGATTTACAGGATATTTCCCATCGCAAGGTACAGTGGTCAATTGCCGAAGCTTTAGAATTTCCCATCAGTCAGATTCAAGCAGAAATTGATAGTGGTGCAGCCTATGCCGAACTGTCGAGAGATTTTCAAGAAGTGAAAGATTATAACGTGACTGTTAGCCCGACAATGATTTTTAATGAAGGACGACAACGTCTCAACGGAAATGTGGGCTATCGGGTTATGGAATCTAATATTCGGGAATTAATTTACAATGTACCTGGAGAAGCATCGTGGTGCTAAATCTGTGAAAATTTATCTCTAGTTGTAGGGTGCGTCAGACTGGATAAATTCTGTAAATAAACAGATTGTTGGTATCTGACGCACCCTACCAATGTGCCAGTTGCGTAAGTCCTGTATTATTCTCACTTTAGTCATATAACCAAGTATTTTGGGAAAAATCCTCACTATCTTGATTGGGCTTTTCTTGCAGTCTTTCTATTGATCTATGAGATTTTTTGTATTGGATGGATTTGGAAATTTGACTAGCTTGTTGGCTCAGTTGTGGATAAGATGGTGGAGTAGGTTGTTTTAAAACCTTGATTTCTTCTAGCAACTGAGAGTTAGAATCTGCTAATTGTAATGCGGTTTGTTTTGTCTCGTAAAGTTCCCTTGTTAAACGTTCTACCAATGCTTCTTTTTCTGAAAAAGCTGTTTGTAAATCACTAATTTGTTTGATTAAAGTGGATTCTTTTTGTTTTAATGTAGAAACTGTTTTTTGCAATTCTTTAATACTGGCTTCTAGTTCTAACTGATTATTGATGGGAATAACAGGAGTATTATCTGTTGGTACTTGGGTTTCCAATACTGCTTCAGCCGAAACTTCAATTACAGGTTCACCTTGTAGAGGTGTAAATTTTGTGGTTTCTTCTTGTATTAAGTTAGAGAGATTTTTTTTAAGCATTACTTTATGAACTCCAATTACGCCGTCATTATTTAATTATACGTCTTGAAGTGACAACAAAATCTCAAATTCCCAATTTCTTGGAAAAATTGACTAAGTAGGTGAACACAATAAAACCAAACTGTGTAAAGAAATGTAAAATCGCCCAAAGCTTCTTCACTCTTGCCTCTTGCCTTTCGCCTTGCCATAACGACAATTTCCAACGCCAACCTACTTAGACACTAAGGAATATGAATTAAATAAAGTGCAAAAGTAGGGTGTGTTAGCGACAGCGTAACGCACCATTTCATGTTAAGTCAGAATTGCAGGTTATTAAATTTGCGTTCCTAAGCCAGTTTTACTCCTGACTCCTGCTCTATTAGTCCAGATAATAGGTAAAATTAAGATGTTTACTTATCTATCCTTTTTCTGTTTTGGCTACTATACCTTGTCCTCGTTGTCATCAAATTATTGATAGTCAAGCAATTACTTGTCCTCAATGTCGCTTATTGCTGAAAGCTTACGGACATCCTGGTATTCCCTTGCACCACGCTCAAGGAAATGATTATTTATGCGACAGTTGTAGTTATCATTTTGATCATACCTGTAATTTTCCCCAATATCCCTATGCTCAAGATTGTCCTCTCTATCAAAATATGGAAGAAAGTACATTAGAATTGCAAAAGCAAAATTCTCATTATAGCTTGAGTATCAGGGTTAATAATTGGATAAAACGCCATCAAACTCTGTTATTAATACTAGCTTTGTTATTAGTTTGTTTATTAATAACCTTGTTTAATGCTTGATTCTGATGGTATTAGCTGTCTCCTTAAACTTGGTTTAATTCTAAGGTTTCTGGCATAGTTTCCACAGTTGATAAAATCTCTTCCTCAAATATTTCTAAATCAAACCAAAAAGTAGTACCGATACCAACTTCACTCACCAAATTTACTTGACTATGATGCCTGTCCATAATGTTTCTGACAATTGATAAACCTAAACCTGTTCCTTCTAGAGTATGAACTCTATTTTCTACACGAAAGAATCGGTCGAAAATTGCTTGTTGATCTTCTGGTGCGATACCAATTCCTGTATCACTAATTTCAATTCTCACTTTACCAGCATGATGGTGAGAATAAGAATTAGCATCTAGTTGATAGGCACGAATAACTACCTTACCACCGGCTAGAGTAAATTTAAGAGAATTACCAATTAAGTTGCCAAATACTTGCAGTAATAAATCATAATTGCCCAGAACAAAAGGTAAATCAGGATTAAGTTCTTGGTATATTTCAATGCCTTTATCTTTGGCATTAAGCTGATAGGTACGTAATGTCTGTTCTATGGACTGTGGTAAATCTACTTTATCAAAGGTGTAATTTCGACCTGATTCAAGTTTTGATAAATCTAAAACGTCATTAACTAAACGGGTGAGTCTATCAGTTTCATTATTAACTGTTTGTAGAAATTCTTTGCGTTCATCAATCCCTAAATCTTCACCATAATCATGCAGGGTTTCAATATAGGTTTTTATATTAAATAAAGGTGTACGTAATTCGTGAGAAATGTTGCTGATAAATTGGCTTTTTGCTTCATTTAGTTCTACTTCCCGGCTAATATCTTGGACAGTGATGGCTATGCCTTTAATACTTTCTCGTTGCAGGTTGAGAACTGTGGTTAAAACAATGCGAATTGTGCGTTGAGTGGGTTGTTTGAGGAGGATACGAAATTCGGCACTTTCACATTCACCGGCTGCCATTTCATACAAAGTCCGGGATATTTCCATTTGGACACTATGGGGTAAGTGATGCAGTATATTACTACCAACAACATCCACGCCTTCCCAAGCAAAAATCCGTCTGGCGGTGGGATTGACTAATATTACTTGCATATTATTATCAATCAAGACTGCACCATCAGCAATGGTAGAAACTAAGGTTTCTAATTTAGCTTTTTCGGCAGTTAATTCTTCAATATTTTGTTCTTCATAACGTTCTAGCCGTTCTGCCATTTCATTAAAGCTGAAAATTAGTTCTCCTAGTTCACCACCTAGAGGTATATCTATCCGTTGTTTAAAATTTCCAGCCGCAATTTGTTTAACACCTACTAGCAATTCTTTAATAGGTTTAGTAATAGTTAAAGCATTAATTACTCCTGCTAAAATTACCATGACCCAAATTGTGATAAAAACGGCAATGGTAACATCACGGGTGAAATTAGTGGATATGACTGCGGTTTGATTAGGGTTAATACCAACTGCTAAGACACCTAAGTATTTTCTATCTACTATTAAAGGCACAAATACATCTGTAACTGCGCCATCGGGGGTGTTATGCTGCCTAACCATTGGCTGGTCTTCATTGCCAGGATAATCTTCTGGTAGTTGGATATGGCGCTTAATGGTGAGGGAGTTTTCTACCTCTGGTTCCCAAAAGGGAAGACCAAAAAAGATTTGCCCAGTTTCATCAGCGTATAACATATAACGCACGCTAGAGGTGGCACTGAAAAAACGTTGAGAAAATTGGGCAACTTCAGTTAAATTGTGATCGGCAATTAGGGGGGCTACATTTGCCCCCAGGAGTAATCCTAGATCACGACCAAAGCGGGTATCATTGAGACGTGCATCTTGCTGAATTGTGTTTACAGCCCAGAAGGTTAAACCACTCATGACCAAGGAAACCATGAGGGTGGCGACGGCTAGGAGTTTGGTCTGAAGGGTGAATTCTGACCACCAATTGGCGATACTTGCTGCAAGGGATGCGTTGCCTTTTGCCAGCGCAGCGATCGCTTTTGACGCGCCGGAGACACATTCATCTCGGAAATTTCTGAAAATAGCCAGCATCTTAAAATATAAGTGTTAGTAAGTAGTTGGACAAAATTAAATTCAATCGGGTCGTTAGGGAAAAGGGAACAGAAAGACAATGTGAGTAATTAATTTTGTCCGATTACCTCTTCTTTCCTAATTTAACTATGTTTTTGCAGTAATGGTGAAAACTAAGTTGAAACAGAGGTGATGTGACTATTACAATGTAAAATCAGTAATAGTCTCAGGTTCAACATCAAGAATATTTTGACTTTCCCAGTTGAACTCACATTCTAACTCAGTAAATTATTTCCCAAATACTTGTAACCGAATTAAAATTTTTCTATCCTATTTATGACTTCTCCTGAAATACCCCGCAAATCACCCAGTCAAGCGATCGCTGCCAGAATTTTTCACGCTGGCAATGTCATCAGTTTATTTATTATGATCACCAGCGGCTTGCAAATTTACAATGCAAACCCTGTCTTTGGTGGGCGTGGTGGATTAAGTATTTTTCCCCTGTTTACTTTAGGTGGTTGGTTGGCTGGAGGCAGACATTGGCATTTTGCAGCCATGTGGCTATTTTCTATAAATCTGTTTTGCTATGGAATTTATATTTTTGCTACCCAACGCTGGAAAAAAAGATTTGTTAGCGACAAAGATATCAAGGCATTACAAAAAACTCAGAATCACCAACGTTTAAACTATGCTTGGCATCGAATTATTTATACAGCCATCATTCCTATTTTATTACTAGCAATATTTACAGGTATAGGAATGTATAAACCTGCTCAATTTTCTTGGATAGTTGATATTTTTGGCAGTTGGCAAGCATTAAGAATTGTCCACTTTGCTTCTGTACCGATAGTGGTAGTATTTGTCTGGTTTCATTGGCGGTTAGGGCAGAATGTAGGCGGCAATGCCTTAACAAAATCTATGTTTTGGTAAAAACTAGCAGCATTGAGGAATTAAAATGAATAATCATGAATTTGCACGGAGAAAGTTTTTACAAATTTCCGGTTTTTCGAGTATGAGTTTATTACTGGGTGGTTGTGGTACACCCATGTTTGCAGATTTTGTAGGTAAACTTTCTGAACCTCTCAATCAGAAATTTGAAGAGTTAATATTTCAACCTCAAAAGCCAGTTCCAGAATTTTTACCTAGTCAAATTGAACCAAGTAAATTAATAATTAATAGCTTTAAATCTACACCAATTATTGATTTAGAAAAATATCGTTTAATTATAGATGGTGAAGTAAATCATCCTCTGAGTTTGAGTATGGCAGATATTCAAGCCTTACCTCTCACTTCCATGATTATTCGTCATGTTTGTGTAGAAGGTTGGGCAGCAATTGTGCAATGGGGTGGCATTCGTTTGCGGGAAATTATCGCCCTTTCTCAACCTAAATCTCAGGTTAAATATGCCTATTTTAAATCAGCAGATGGTTATTATGAAAGTTGGGATATCGCTTCAGCTTTACACCCACAAACCCTATTAGCTTATCAAAAAAATGGTGCAGCTTTGCCTGTGGAAAATGGTGCGCCTTTGCGATTAGCTTCACCCATTAAACTTGGCTATAAACAAAGTAAATGGGTAACACGAGTTACCCTCACCAGTAAATTATCAAATGCTAAAGGTTATTGGGAAGATATGGGTTATGAATGGTTCGCTGGATTGTAAGTGTAATCTTCAGATCCCCGACTTCTTTGAGAAGTCGGGGATCTATATCACTTTTTCACTAAAATATAGGCATTTGTATATTCAGGTAATTTTTGAATATATTGTTCAAAATCTTTTTCACTCGCAAAAGTTCCTGCTAGGAAATCAAGTTGATAAAGGTTGGGTAAAAATGCCCCACCTGTATCGGCAATTACACCCATTTTTAACCGTTTTTGATTGTCTTCAGTGACAATTATTCTGCCTAAACCAATGTTTAGCACATCTCCTGCAAATGTTACTCCTGGTTTGATGGATATTTTAGCATCTATTTTATATCCATAACCTTTAATTGCATCAACTTCTTGAAAATACCAATAACGCTTTTGTGCAGTGGCTTTTAAACCCCGAATATAGGACATTCCATTATTTTTGTCTACGTTTAAAAACTCTTTAGTTCCATCAGTAAAATTAACTAAAACAGTTCCCTGCATTAGTGCTGCCTCTAAACCATTGCGAGTTAAATAAGCAATAGGTTTAACTTTGCCAAATTCCTTACCTCCAGGTTCATAAATACCTGATAAAACATCTTGTTTTGTATATTGAGTGTAAAATTTATTTTGACTTACTTCTTCCTTAATAGCATAAATTGGTGTATTGTATTTAGAAGTTTTTTGTCGAGAACCGGGATGAATAAAAGCTGCATATTTAGTAATTCTTAATTTTTTCTGTTGGAGATTTTCTGGGTTATGGGCAGACCATTTAATTACACGAAAATTGGCGTTAATAAAGTTAGGATCTTGTAACCGAGTTGTCCGCTTATTAGAAATATCTTCTTCTAAGACGACAATCATAAAATCTAATGTTTTTAGAATATCTTTAACCGTAACTCCTTGAGTTACTAAGATACCTGTGCGTTGAATATCGGGATCTTCTTGAGAGTATTGTTGAAAGTATTTTCTAGTATTGGTGAGTACGGTTAATAAGTCAGCCTGATTAAAATTTATGGGGTTATTTGGTAATTTTCCTGCTGTCAATACTTGATTAGAATTAATACTATATTGATATTTTTGCCATTCATTAATAACTGAATAAAATGTGGACTTTTCATTATTTTTGGCATTTATATTAGATGGTTTTGGCGTAGGTAAATTATCAGAAAATACTTGAATTGGAGGATTTTCTATTTGGGATAATGATACATTTTTAACAATTTGTTGCTGTTGAATTTCTTGCTTGTTAGTGAAGATAATTACTAATAAAGCAGCAATAAATACTGTAATTTTGAATTTTTGATTAAATAGAATACGCATAATTCATGAAGACCAACAATGATTATGCCCCATTTTAGCATTCTCAGAAATGTTGACAATGGGTAATATGCCTAATTATGATGATTAATCATTCATTTCCTTTAAGGTAGCTAATGCTGAAGGTGATAAACGACTAAGATAGCGGAATATCCAATATTTAACTATAGTGTCTAAAATTACAGGAAATGTGGCAATAAACATAAAGATATAATTTCTATTTGCTGGTAAACCTAAGTGTTCTGTAAATCCTTCCAGAATTACTTCCCAACCATGGGGTGAGTGAAAGCCGACAAATACATCTGTACATAGGATAATTAAAAAAGCTTTAGCACTATCGCTTAAACCATAAACAACTTGATCTATAAAGTGTTGAAGAGAAATAATATCTTTTGTACTAAAAACAATAACCAGTGCAAAAGCAATTAATGCTATGATATCAGCAAAGATATTACTAATGGCATTGGTACTTTTATGTTGAAATTCTGCTGCTAGTTCTATGGCTTTGGCTTTAATCTTGGATTCTCGATTTTCTGGAGAAATTTTAGTTTCTGAATCCAGTAAACCTTCAAAATTTAATTTTGCTGTAAATATTTTTAATTCATGAAAGGCTTTTTCTTCCATTTCTTGATTAAGAAAAATTTGCCCGGAGTGATCGTTTCTCAGATTTTCTACTATGGGAAGAATAAACAGCCGTTTGGATAGGTGATGAGTTAGCAGGGGAATTATTATCAATAATAATAAGAATTTGACGGCTATAGTTGTCCTCTGTCTGGATATTTGATATTTTTTAATAAATTCTTGATCTGCATTTGGAGATATATCACTGAGAATTTTCTGGAATGTTTTCCCGATTGATTTGGGAAATATGCCCGTTTTTAAGAATATAAATGGTTGTGAGGAAACATCTTGATTAGATCGTGATGATTTTTTCATAGTTAGGATAAATCAGAGGTTAGTTGTAGCCATGATCAATGCCTACAACTATAACAATTAAAAAGGTTGATGTTCAACTATAAAATCAATACCATTTTATTGTAGTGTATTACCAGTTTGATCTAATTTAACTGAGAGGGTGGTTGAAAATTTAGAACAATGGTAAAAACAACTCTCAGTATAGGCTAAAGGCGTGATTTTTCAAAAAATCTTAATATATTTTCCTAATTGAAGTAGGATGGCTATATTTAGTGTAAAAATATTCCTACTGAAAACTTGCTGCAAAAGAAAAATTATGACTATGTATCCTAACCTCAACCGGGCATTTTCTCATCCTGTGCTAAAAGTAATTAGCGGTTTGAATAACTTCAATGCTGCTAGTGTGGCTGCGACTGTAAAAGCGGCTGATTTGGGTGGTGCGACTTTTGTGGATATTGCTGCTGATGTGGATTTGGTAAGATTGGCGAAAAGCTTGACTAAATTACCTATTTGTGTATCTGCGGTTGAACCAGAGAAGTTTGTCACTGCTGTGGCTGCTGGCGCTGATTTGATTGAAATTGGTAATTTTGATTCTTTCTATGCCCAAGGACGCAGATTTGAAGCTGCTGAGGTTTTGGAACTAACTCGCCAAACCCGTGCCTTGCTGCCAGAAATTACCCTATCTGTAACTGTTCCCCATATTCTTACCTTAGACCAACAGGTACAATTGGCTGAAGATTTGGTGAAAGCGGGTGCTGATATTATTCAAACTGAAGGTGGTACTAGCAGCAATCCCATTCACTCCGGTACTTTGGGTTTAATTGAAAAGGCTGCTCCTACTTTAGCCGCTGCTTATGAAATTGCTCGTGCAGTTTCTGTGCCTGTACTGTGTGCTTCTGGTATTTCTAATGTTACTGCACCTCTAGCGATCGCCTCTGGTGCATCTGGTGTTGGTGTCGGTTCTGCTATTAACCAACTCAATAGCGAAATCGCCATGATTGCTGCTGTGCGTAGTTTAGTAGAAGCTTTAGCGACTGCAAATACTCGCACATTTGCGTAAGAGGGAACAGGGAACAGGGAACAGGGAACAGGTAAGATCAACATTCTCCCTGCCCCTTGACCCTTGTACCCCTGATCTCTGAACAATTCAAGATAAACAATTTTTCAACGTATCAATGACTTTATCTTGTTGTTCTTGCTCCAATTCGGGGAACATGGGTAAAGATAAAACTTCTTGACTTGCTTGCTCTGCTTCTGGCAATTGTCCTGGTTGATAACCTAAATTTTTATACACTGGCTGCAAATGTAAGGGTAAGGGATAGTAAATCATGGAATTAACCCCCTGTTCCTGCATTTGATTTTTTACGGAATCTCGATATTTACCACTGGCACCATTGCGTCTTTCTCCAGAAATCCGAATAGTGTATTGATTCCAAACACCAACTCCCCCAGGAAATTCTTGGGGGACAATAATATCAGAAACTTGGCTGAGGTGTTGGTAATAATAATCAGCGATTTGCTTACGTCTAGAGTTCCAAAGATCAAGATAGCGCAGTTTAATTTGCAGAATTACGGCTTGAATGGCATCTAAACGACTGTTGACACCGATTTCCTCATGAATATATCTTACTTTACTCCCATGTTCTCGCAAAACTCGTAGTTGAGTAGCGATCGCTGGATCATTCGTGGTAATCGCCCCACCATCACCGCAACCACCAAGATTTTTGGTAGGGTAGAAACTAAAACAACCAATATGTCCAATACTCCCAACTTTTTGATTTTCCCAACTTGCACCGGTAGCCTGAGCGCAATCTTCAATTACTCTTAAATTATGAGCTTTGGCAATCTCCATTAATCCTGTCATATCCACAGGGAGTCCAAATAAATGCACTGGCATAATTGCCTTGGTTTTTGATGTAATCGCTGCTGCTACTTTTTCTACATCTAAATTAAATGTAGTCGCATCAATATCTACAAATACTGGTATTGCCCCGACAGCGCTGATAACTTCCGTTGTCGCAAAAAAAGTAAAGGGTGTGGTAATAACTTCATCACCTGCCCCAATTCCTAAAGCGCGTAATGCTAAAAATAGAGCATCAGTACCAGAGTTACAAGCTACGCATTCACTGACACCATGATAATCTGCAAATTGTTGTTCAAAATCTGTAACTGCTGGACCACCAATATAACGCCCAGAAGCCAGAACCGCCAAGACAGCAGCACTTACCTCAGTTTCAATGGTGGCATATTGTTGTTTAATATCAAAGGCGGGAATCGAATTTACACTTTTAATCATGAGTTTTTATTTGTAAAGGAGTCAGGAGTAAGAAGTCAGGAGTCGGGAGTCAGAAAGAAGATTTTTCCCTTCCCTCTCCTGCGACAACCCGATTTAATTTTTTCAACTACTTATGCTAAAGTTTTCAATCGTTAAGAGGTAGATAAATTATGCCAGAGCTAATCAAGTTAGATATGGTAGATTTGGCTTTAGCGATGGGTTTAATGGCGATCGCCATTGGCATATCGGCATGGGAGAAATTAGGACTAGAATTAAATTTAAGCGTAGCTACTGGTAGAACTATCCTCCAACTACTTGTACTAGGATACATTTTCGACTTCATTTTTGCCGTTAACAATGTTTGGGCGGTAGTGGGAATTTTAGCAATAATTCTGACAATTACTGCAATTATTACTCGCAACCGCATCAGTCAAAAAATTCCACAAGTCTTACCTTTAGCTGGAAGTGCGATTTTTGTCAGCACCTCCTTAACATTGCTTTACACCAATTTTTTGATTATTCAACCAGAAAGATGGTATGAACCACGTTATATCATTCCTTTAGCTGGTATATTGCTGAGTAATGCCATGAATGCAGCCGCAATAGCCGGAGAACGTTTAGTTAGTAGTATCAACCAATTTCCCACAGAAATAGAAACCCATTTAAGTCTGGGTGCAACACCTGAACAGGCAATTAAGCCATACCGCAAAGAAGCGATTCGTGCTGCAATTATGCCGACTTTGAATCAAATGATGTTGATCGGTATGGTGACAATACCAACCTTCACCAATGGACAATTATTAGCCGGTATCACACCGCTAGAGGCTGTATCCTATGAGATTTTAATTATTTTTATGGTAGCTGTCACCAATTTGTTAACAACTATTTTAATTACCAAGGGTTTATGTCGGCAGTTTTTTAATTCTGCCATGCAGTTGGTTCGGTAATGGGTGATTGGCGAATAATTCTTGGTCAACAATTCGCAATATTACTGGAAGCTGAAGATAAGTAAGGTTAAAATTACAAGCAATCTCTAAATCTGAAGTAGAACTATGAAGACGGCTGAAAAACTGGCTGCTGGTTGGCTACTCACACTCGGATTCATGTTTTTGGCAATATCAGTTTCAGAAATAATAGATAAATCAGCGCAATCAGGAGTAATAGTATATCCAGTAGAGGGGGAACAGGTATTTTCTGCTCCCAATGCGGTTCAGGATAGCAAAGATACTATTGTAGGCGGAATAATTTTTGGTGTTCCTAGCGCGATATTGGGGAGTTGGTTAGCATTAGGTTTGTATAAACAAAGTCAACAAGAGAAAAAAGCCTTAAAACAACAAAACAGCGAACAATTGCAAGCCCAATTTTATCAAATGTTACTACAAAATCAAGGAAGAGTAACTTTGTTAAGTTTTGCCATGCAGTCCCAATTACCGGCAGCGGAAGCTAAACAATATTTAGATAAGAAAGCTAAAGAATTTAATGCGAATTTTCAAGTAACTGAAGAAGGGGG